>DASPQS010000294.1:0-4911 GCA_035624865.1 Binataceae bacterium (SeqCode)
GCCGGCCTTGGTGGAAAGCCCGGCGATGATTCCGCTGACAGCCGCGATAACTCCAATCAGCAGGAAAAGCCAATAGGTAGTCAGGAAGCTCGAGAGCGCGATTAGCGCGCGCGTCATCAGCGGCAGGACTGCATGCTGTTCCTGGAAAATGGTCGCGACTTGCGGGACGACATACGCTACCAGAAAGCTTATGATCAGCCCGCCCACGCACATCATGATGGCGGGGTAGGTCAGCGCGCCGCGCACCTTCGAGACAAATGCCAATTGCCGCTCGTTGTAATCCGCCAGACGGTCGAGCACTCCTTCGAGCGCGCCGGCAGCTTCGCCGGCCCTAACCATACCGATGTAGAGATCGGAGAAAATATCCGGATGGGCCGCGAGTGCATCCGCGAGCGAAGAACCCTCGCGCACGCTCTCGCGCACCTGCGACAACGTTTTCTTGGTGACCTGCCGGCTCGATTGTCCGCCCAGAGCGCCGAGCGCCTCGACCAATTGCACACCGGCGCCAAGTAGCGAGCTTAGCTGGCGCGTCAGCAACGAAAGTTCCGGCGCGGGAATTCGCCGCCTGATGCCGGGTAGCCATTGCCGCAGCGGACGGGTCCGCAGCGCCGGCGCGCTTTCCTCCTCGGCTACTTCGGTGGGAAAAATCCCGAGGTCGCGCAGCTTGCCGCGAGCGCCGCGCGGATTGTCGGCGTCGATCACACCCGCGACCGAGCGGCCGTCGGTGGCAAGTCCTCGGTACGCAAACACCGGCATGGTGCTTAGAGGACCGAATTAGCGGCCAAACTACGCAAAATCTTCCTGAGTGACGCGCAACAGTTCTTCGATCGTGGTTTGTCCCGCGATCACGCGCTCGGCGCCGTCCTGGCGCAGCAATTTCATCCCCTTGGCGATGCACGCACGCCGCAGCGTCGCCGCATCCGCCTTCTGCATCACGAGGTCCCGCAGATCATCATCCATCACCATCAACTCCTGCACCGCAGTCCGGCCGCGATACCCGGTGTTGCGACAGGCACGGCATCCGGCCGGCCGATAGATCGGGCCCTTGAGTCTCGACGGATTGATTCCGATGCGCAGCAGCTCGGCTTCGCTCGGCACGTGCGGTTGGCGGCAATCCGGACAGAGCACGCGCACCAGCCGCTGAGCGAGCACCGCCAGCACCGACGAGGAAACCAGGAACGGCTCTATCTCCATGTCCACCAGCCGCGTGATCGCGCCGAACGAATCGTTGGTATGCAGCGTCGAGAACACCAGGTGGCCGGTCAGCGCGGCCTGAATCGCAATCTCGGCGGTCTCGCCGTCGCGGATTTCGCCGACCATGATCACATCAGGGTCCTGGCGCAGAATCGAACGCAGGCCATTGGCGAAGGTTAGGTCGATCTTCGGGCTCACCTGCATCTGCCCAACGCCTTGAAGCTGATATTCGATCGGATCCTCGATCGTGATGATGTTCTTCTCGGGCGAATTGATGCGGCTCAGGCAAGCATAAAGCGTCGTCGTTTTGCCCGACCCGGTGGGACCGGTGGCAAGAATAATCCCGTGGCTCTGGCGGATCAGGCGATCGATCTTGCGCAGGTTGTCGCCGGAAAAACCCAGCCGATCGAGATTCACGTCAACCAGCGCCTGCGCGCGATCCAACAGCCGCAGCACGATTCGTTCGCCGAAAGCGGTCGGAATCGTCGACACCCGGATGTCGATATCGCGCCCCGCGATCCGCACGCGAATACGGCCGTCCTGGGGCAGCCGCTTCTCGGCGATATTGAGGCCCGACATCACCTTGATGCGCGACGAGATGGCGGCGTGGAATCGTTTGGGCGGCGACAGCACGTCGTACAGCATCCCGTCAACGCGAAAGCGCACGACCAGGTCGCGCTCGAATACCTCGATATGGATATCGCTTGCGCGGTCCTTGACCGCTTGCGAAAGCAGACCGTTGACCAGCTTGATTATCGGTGCCGCGTCGTCCGCCTCGAGCAGGTCGCGCGGCTCAGAGGCAAGTTCGTTTGCCACCAGGTCGAGCTCTTCCTCCTCGAGATCGATCATCAGGTCTTCCGCCGAGGTGGCGCTCGCTTGATCGTAGGCCCGGTTGATCGCCTCGGTGATCACTTCGGTCGGGGCTACGACCGGCTGAATCGACTTGCCGAAGAGCACGTGCAGGTCGTCGAGCGCCTCGTAGTTGGACGGGTCGGCGATCGCTACGGTCACGCTCTTGCCGTCGCCCGCGATCGGCAGCAGCCGGTTTTTCTTCGCGTAATTGATCGGGACTTTGGAGACCAGTTCGTTATCCAGGGTATGTTCGTCGATGTGAGCCTGAAATGGCAGCCAGTATTCCTGGGCCAGCGCGCGCGCCAGTCGCTGCGGCTCCAGAGCACCCATGTCAACCAGTACGTCGGCAATTTCCTGGCCGGGCTTCTTCCGTTGGCGCGCCTTCTCGAGATCTTGTGGTGAGATCCACGAGCGGTCGAGCAGGATGGTTTCAAAGCTCTTGCGCGCAGTCGCCATCAGACTTTATTCCCGTCGAAACGCCTCTACGCCGGCGGTGAATTTCTTACAAATCGTGCATGCGGCGCCGGCATGTGCTCAATCTTCGATTAGACACGATGGGCCGCGCGGGTTGCAACCAGCGATTGTGCTGGAGTCAGCTATCCTGGCTAAAATCATAAAATTTTCTTCTTACTAGCTGTTAGTTTAGCTGAAATCCTGCCCTCCCGCGCTGCGGCCAGGCTCGAAATCGCGGACTTGGCTAATAGTGGCTCACAGGCGAAGTTCCGCCTCCCGGACCAAACCCATAGCTGAAACCGGCTCCTTGCTTTGCCGGCACCGTGTGGGTCGTCTCGTTCCATGAGACGAGCTTGCCGTCCACGAACTTCAGATCCAGGAATTTTCCTGTGTCGCCGGGCTTGGTCGAGGTATAGAGGAGGGTGGCTGTTATATCGTTGTTGTTGGGATGCTCTACGTAGCTCCAGACTTGTGCGTGCGGGTCGGATTCATTGCGAATATCGGGTTCGCCCCACTTCTCGTGCACATCCAGCGCGGTCTGGCCGGGCTTAAGCGAGTCCATCATGCGCTCAGCCTTGACCCGTGAACCGGCCTGGTAAGCGAGACCGCACCCGACGCAGAGCATGCTCAACGCGAGCACTGGCCAAATATTCGGCGAAAAGCGCAAATTCATCGGCTAAATCTTCTTTGCGCGGATGCGCCCTTGTCAATCCGGTAGCCCGCCCGACCAGGATCAGAGGCGAAAACGAACCAGCGCCGAGAATGGGTGCGGTCGAGCGCGCCGCACTATGCTATAAGGCATTTCTCGGTCCCGGCGAGGAGGCTACCAGATGCCGCGCAAGTTGAAACTGGTGAAGGGAGCGGCCCAGCGCAGTGCGCTGGTTTACGGGATGAGGATGTTCGGTCAGGGCGAAGTTATCGCGATCGAGGACGCACAGGTGCGCGCAGCCGGGAGCAATCCCACACGTGTCACGATGCACCTGATCGAGGGGACCCGCGCGCAAATCCGCAAACAGTTGATGGAAAGTATTGACGCGTTTTTTGAATTGCTGGATGAGGAACCGGTTCGCTAGGGGAGATACTTCGATGGATCTAAAATTCATCCAATACACGAAGAAAGACCACCTCGCCTACATCACCTTCAATCGGCCCGAGGTGATGAACGCAATGCATCCGCCCTGTCATGTCGAGATGGACGGGGTGTGGGACGATTTCGTCGCCGACAAGAATCTCTGGGTTGCGATCGTGACCGGCGCCGGTGACAAGGCCTTCTCCGCCGGGAATGACCTCAAGTACACAGCCGCGCATCATGGCGAACCGATGCCGCGATGGCGCGGCGGCTTCGCCGGCATTACCGCGCGCTACGACATCGTGAAGCCGATAATTGCCGCGGTCAACGGCTTTGCCTTGGGCGGCGGATGCGAGATCGCACTCGCCTGCGACATCATCATCGCGGCCGAGCATGCGCGTTTCGGCCTGCCCGAGCCGCGCGTCGGCCTGATGGCCGGAGCCGGCGGCGTACATCGTCTGCCCCGCCATATCCCGCTCAAAATCGCGATGGGGATGATGCTCACGGGACGCCACATCACCGCCGCCGAGGCTCATCGATGGGGCCTGGTGAACGAAGTTGTGCCGTATAAGGATTTGATGCGGACGGCGGAACGCTGGGCCGCGGAGATCATGGAATGCTCGCCGTTGTCCGTGCAAGCGAGCAAGGAGGCCGCCTACCAGGGGCTGCACATGTCGCTCGAAGAGGCGAACAAGACCAACTTCCCGGCGACCAAGAAGCTCTTCAGCTCGAAGGATCTGATCGAAGGTCCGCGCGCATTTGCGGAGAAGCGCAAACCGAACTGGAAAGGCGAGTAGGGCAGGGCGCACCATTTAGGCGCAGCCGCCAATCGGTGCCGGACCTGCTCAGATAATCTTGTTCAGCGGGAATTCGATAATTCCGACGGCGCCGGCTTCGAGCAGTTTTGGAAATAGTTCGCGCACCGTGTGCTCGGCGATCACTGTTTCGACCGCGCACCATTCTTTGCCCTTGAGATTCGGCGAGGGGTAGAGCGGCGAGATGGTCGGTGCAGTGATCGACGGCAACAGCGCGATCACCGCCTCGAGATGATCCTGCGGCACGTTCATTTTGATCCCGACGCGGCCTTCGGCGTCGAGCGCGCCCTTGACCAGCACGGCGATCTGGCGAACCTTGGCCTGCTTCCATTCGTCGCCCCAAGCCTGATGGTTGGCGACCAGCACTGGCGAGGAGGTGAGCAGTTCCTCAACGATTCTGAGGCCGTTGGCGCGCAGCGAAGAGCCCGTCTCGGTGACTTCGACGACGCCATCGACCAGGCCGTCGGCCGCCTTGGCTTCCGTCACACCCCAGGAAAACTCAACGTCTACGTTAACTTTGCGCTGGGC
>DASPQS010000295.1:0-14820 GCA_035624865.1 Binataceae bacterium (SeqCode)
CGCGCGACTCCGGACTTCGCGTTCGAGGCGGATCCTCTCAGTGGGGTGAACGTTTTCTCACAATTCGGTTTCACGTCGATACCTGGCGCGACCGGCCCATGGGTCGTTGTCGGCGGCACCAGTGTGGCGTCGCCCGCGCTGGCCGGAATCGTGAACCTGGCGGGGAACAAACTGGGATCGAACATAGCTCCGCCTGCGGCTGGGCTCTCATTAGGCTTTTACAACAATGAGGAGAACAACCTGCTTTACTCTCAACTCCCAACAGCTACATACTCGAAGAACTTCTACGATGTCACTACGGGCTCCAACGGTGGCGCCTGCGGGAGTGCAGTGGCGAGTTGGGACTATTGCACCGGCGTGGGAAGCCCGCGGGGATTGATCGGGAAGTAAGCTTCGCGCCTATAGCATGATTGAAGGAGGTCCAGCCCCGGCTGGGCCTCCTTGCTTTTTAGACGATTGAGTGGAGAGCGGCTGTCAGGCGTCGGCGGGTTTGGGGAGGGGGAAGTGGATGCGCTCTTCCTTGAGCTTCATCAGCTCGACGGTGGCGCCGCGGGTGACGAAGGCGTGGACGATCTCCTCGACCAGCCATTCGGGGGACGAAGCGCTGGCGGTGAGGCCGAGCGCGCGCACCCCGGAGACCATCGCGGGCTCAATATCGGCCACCGAATCGACGAGGAAGGCGCGCCCACCGCGCATCCGCGCCACCTCGACCATCCGATTCGCGTTGGAGCTCTGCTTTGAGCCGACGACCAGGAGCGCGTCTGTCGCCTCGACCAGCTCCTTGACCGCGTTCTGCCGGTTTTGGGTGGCGTAGCAGATGTCGTCGGTCTTAGGCGTCGAGATCGAGGGAAATCGGCGCCTGAGCGCCTCCATGATTTCGCGGGTATCGTCGACGCTGAGGGTCGTTTGCGTCACGGCGGCGACGCGTTCGGGGTCGGGCACTTCGACGCGGTTTGCCTCTTCCGTGGTGCCGACCAGCAGGATCTGTCCGGGAGCGACGCCGAGGGTGCCTTTGACTTCCTCGTGGCCGGCATGGCCGACCAGGATGACGGTGCGTCCTTCCGCGGCGTAACGCTCGACCTCGGAGTGGACCTTGGTGACGAGGGGACAGGTGGCGTCGATAATGCGCAAGCCGCGTCCGCGTGCGCGGTCCCATTCGGAGGGCGCGACGCCGTGAGCGCTGAAAATCACGCGTTGGCCCTGGGGAACCTCGTCTAAGTCTTCGACGAAGACGGCGCCCTCGCGTTCGAGGGCTTCGAGCACGAAGCGGTTGTGGACGATCTGATGGCGGACGTAGAGGGGGCGGCCGTAATCGTGGAGGGCGCCGCGAACGGCCTCGACGGCACGATCGACGCCGGCGCAGAAACCGCGAGGTTCGGCCAGGATGATTTTCTCAACCGCTGTTTGCGAAGGCAGCATGAGCTTTACGCTTTGATTAACGGATACTGGCCGAGCGGTCAACATAGGGTTGTCAAGCTCGAACTTGTGGGTCACGGGCGTCGCGCCTCGCCTTCGTCAATGATGGTGCGGTTGATCGGGGTGGGAGGTTTGGCAGCCGATCCAGACTTCGCCACCCTCGAAGTATTCCTTCTTCCAGATTGGCACGACTTCCTTGAGCCGGTCTATCGCAAAGCGGCATGCTTCGAAGGCCTCGGCGCGATGGGCGGCGGAGACGGCGATGGCGACCGAGGTTTCGCCGATGTCGACGAAGCCGATGCGGTGCTGGATAGCGATGCGGACGATGCTCCAGCGATCACCGGCTTCGCGCGCGAGCTTGCGCATCTCGGCGAGCGCCATCGGCTCGTAGGCTTCGTACTCGAGGCGCAGGACGTTGCGGCCGGCGTTGTCGCGGCGGGTGGTGCCGGCGAAGGTGACGATAGCGCCGGCGGCGGGATGGGCGACGGCGCGTTCGAGGGCGGTGACGTCGATGGTCGCGCGGCCGATGCCAATGGGCCCGACCCAGGGTGCGTCGACTCCGCCGCTGACGGGTGGAATGAAGGCGACTTCGTCGCGGTCGGCGGGCTGGTAGTCTTCCTTGACGTATTCGTGGTTGACGGCGAAGGCGACACCGTCGTGATGGCCGCCGAGGGCGGGGAACTCTTCGAGCAGGCCGCGCCAGATTTCCCCGACGGTCGTACCTTGAGGGAATTCGCGGCTTAGCTCGGCGGTGCGGGCGCGTTCTCGCAGGGTCGCAAACAGTTTGAGCGTGAGCCGGTTCATATGACTACCTGGGATTTCACAGCTTGAGCAGGTGCGCGATATGGCCGAGTTCGGGGAGGATCAGCTTTTCCATCGCGAGCCGGCATGCGTTGGGCGAACCGGGCAGCGCCACCACGAGCTTGCCGTAGGCGGTGCCGGCGAGGGCGCGGCTTAGGAACGCGGCGGAGCCGATCTCCTGGTAGGAGAGCATCCGGAAGAGCTCGCCGAAGCCCTCGAGTTCCTTGTTGAGCAGGGGGCGGATCGCTTCGATGGTCGAATCGCGCTCGGTTATGCCGGTGCCGCCGGTTATGATCACGCCGTCGAGGCGCGGCAGGTTGTCGTTGACGGCGGCGCGGATTCGTTCGGGGCTGTCGGGCAGAATCTCGTAGTGCGCGACGGTGTGCCCGGCCTGCTCGAGTAATTCGCGGATGAGGCGGCCGCTGTCGTCGCTGGCGGGCGTGCGCGAGTCGCTCGCGGTGATGACGGCGAGCTTGAGATGGGCGCGGCCGCGATGGCGGTGCTGTTCGGGAACGGACATCGACTCAAAGTTTACAATAGCGCTGTGCGGACTATAAGCAATGCGAAAAGGGATCGCGCGGAGAAGCGTGCGCGGCGGCCCGTGAGCGCATACCCAGGAGACCTTCGATGGCATCGGCGTTAAAGGGCCCGGTGATCGCGCCGGCGGATGCGTACAACCTGAAACTGATCGCGAATGCGCATCCGGAGGGATGGGTCAATCCGGAGCCTGCGCCGCGCTACAACCTCGTCGTGATTGGGGGCGGCACGGCAGGGCTGGTGTGCGCGGCGGGCGCGGCCGGGCTGGGCGCGAAGGTTGCGCTGGTCGAGCGGAATCTGATGGGCGGCGACTGCCTGAATTACGGATGCGTACCGTCGAAGGCGTTGATACGGGCGGCGCGGACGGCCGCCGAGGTGCGCGGTGCGATCCTGATGGGTGTGATGGGGGGGGCGATATGGGTCGATTTCGGTTGGGTGATGGAGCGGATGCGCCGGGTACGGGCCGAGCTCAGCCGGAACGATTCGGTTGCGCGGTTCGCAGGGCTGGGGGTGGACGTGTTTCTGGGCGAGGCGCGGTTCGGCGGTCCCGACCGGGTCGAAGTAGGCGGGCGGACGCTGAGTTTCAGGCGCGCGGCGATCGCGACAGGCGCGCGCGCGATCGCGCCGCCGATTCCCGGTCTGGCGGAGGCCGGCTATCTCACCAACGAGACGGTGTTTTCGCTGACCTCGATGCCGGCGCGGATCGCGATAATCGGGGGCGGGCCGATTGGGTGCGAACTGGCGCAGGCGTTCGCACGGCTAGGCGCGGAGGTCACGATTCTGGAGGTGATGGACCGGATTCTGATCCGCGAGGATCGCGAAGCGGCGGCGCGGGTCGAAGCCGCGCTCGTCGGCGAGGACGTCGAGATCGTCACCGGGTGCAAGATTAGCGGAGTCGAGCGGCGCGGGTCGGACAGGGTGATCCGTTACGAGCGGGCGGGGTCCGCCGGCGAACTGGCGGTCGACGAAATTCTGGTTGGCGCGGGGCGCGCGCCGAACGTCGAGGGACTGAACCTGGAAGCGGCAGGAGTCGAGTACGATCGCCAAGGGGTGCGGGTCGACGATTACCTGCGGACGTCCAACCGGAGTATCTACGCGGCGGGGGACGTTTGCACGGCGTACCGGTTCACGCACATGGCGGATGCGATGGCGCGAATCGTGATTCGCAACGCACTGTTTTGGGGGCGGGCGCGCGCCAGCCAGCTGACGATTCCATGGTGCACCTACACGGATCCGGAAATCGCGCAGATCGGTCTCACCGAGGCGGAGGCGGCGGCGCGTGGAGTGCAGGTGACGGCGTTCGTGCAGGAGCTGAGCGAAGTCGACCGGGCGGTGATCGACGAGGAGACGGAAGGATTCGTCAAGGTGCTGGTGGCGCGCGGCCGCGATCGAATCGTTGGCGCGACGATCGTCGCCAGGCATGCGAGCGAGATGATCTCGGAAATCGCGGTGGCGATGGTGGCTCGGATGGGGCTTGGCGCAATCGCTAACGTGATCCATCCGTACCCGACGCAGGCCGAAGGGATCCGGAAGCTTGGCGACGCCTACAATCGCACGCGGCTGACGCCGCGGGTCAAGCGGATATTCGAGAGATGGCTCGCATGGACACGGTGAGGGGCGGCAGGGCGAGCGCAGCGCCGGATGAGCGGCTAGCGCAAGCGGACGTTGAAGGCCTGGCGCCCCTTCTCGCCGGGGCGCACGTCGAACTGGACCTCGTTGCCCTCGCGCAGGTCCTCGAAGTAGACCTTGGGGCCGAGGCGCGAGCGATGGAAGAAGACCTCGTCGCCGCCGTCGTCTGGAATAATGAAACCGAAACCTTTGTCCTTGATGATCTTCTTGATCGTGCCGAACATTGAAACCTCCGGACGCCCATGCCCCAATTGATAAAGCTTAGGCCATGCGCGTCATATGTAAAGAGCCGAAGAAGAAGCCGCGCAAGGGGAACGAGACGTGCTGAAGGCGGTCACACTCAAAGAGATCGAGCGCATCTTTACGATCACGGATGCGCTGGGAATTTCGCGCGAGGCGATCGTGATCCCGCTGCGGACCGAGAACCCGGGACGAATGCAGGTGCTGGCCAACGGCAAGCTCGAGATAGTGGTCGAGCGCGACGCCGATTTCGAGGAGTGGGTCAGCGGTCTTGAGCCGCGGATTCGGGCTTTGATGAATCGGCCGGACTGAGTTCGAGCAGCACGGCGCCGTGATCGACCATCGTACCGGTCGCGGCGTGCACCTTCTTCACGATCGCGTCGCTTTCGGCGTAGAGCGTGGTCTCCATCTTCATCGCTTCGAGGACGATCAGCGGCTGTCCGGCGGCGACCGTGTCGCCCTGGGCGACGATTACCTTGAGCACCTTGCCGGGCATCGGGGCGGTCACTTCGGGGGCTGCGAGTCCATGCGCGCCGCGAGCGCTGCGTCCTTCAACCGGAATGAGGTCGAACAGGGCGGGGCCGACGGCGATCAGGATCGAGTTGCGGCGGCGCGCCGCATGGACGCGCAGGTTTCGTCCGCGGCTGCGCACGAGCGCACCGCCGCCGACTGCGGGCTCGATTTCCGCGGTGAATTCCTCGCCGTCGATGCGCAGGCGTAACGAGGCGCCGTCGCGCGAAAGGATTTCGACGTCGAATGTTTGCGCGCCGTTCGCCCCCCGGAACTTCATCGGCGGCCCCACAGTTCGAAACTGCCCAGCCGCGTCCATGGCGAGCGCGCGGCGGTTTCGGCGGCGCCATCGGCGGGCGCGCGGCTGATTGCACCGGCGCGAGCGGGTTCGAATGTCCCCTGCGCCGCCATCGCGGCCGCGGCCAGTGCAATCTTCAGGTCTTCGTTCGCGGGGGTCCATCGCGGGAAGAATTCGGGCAGGAACTGAGTCGAAAGATCGGGGCGCGCGAAGGGTTCACTCAAGATGACGTCGCGCAGGAAAGCGGCGGTGTTCTGCACCCCGAGCATCGAGAATTCGTCGAGCGCCGCGGACATCCGCGCCCGCGCGCGCTCGCGGTCGTCGGCGTGGCAGATAAGCTTGGCGAGCAGGCTGTCGTAGAAGGGCGAAATCACCGCGCCGGCTGCTATATGGGTATCGACGCGGACCCCGGGCCCCGCGGGCAGATTGAGTTCGAGCACGGTGCCGGTGGCCGGACGGAAATCGTGCGCCGCGTCTTCGGCATTGATGCGGCATTCGATGGCGCATCCGCGGGGCGCCGGCGGGTCGGCAACCTTTGCGCCCGCAGCGATTTCGAGTTGGTCGCAAACCAGGTCGCGTCCGAAGCAGAGTTCGGTCACCGGATGTTCGACCTGAAGGCGCGCGTTGACCTCGAGGAAGTAGAAGCTGCCGCCGTCGACCAGGAATTCGAAGGTTCCGGCATTGCGGTAACCGGCGGACCGCGCGAGCCGGAGCGCGGCGTCGATGATGCGCGAGCGCAGATCGGGGGAGAGGCCGGGCGCGGGCGACTCCTCGATCACCTTCTGATAGCGGCGCTGGATCGAACATTCCCGTTCGCCTATCGCGACGACGCGGCCATGATGGTCGCCGAGGATCTGGACTTCGATATGGTGGGGCCGCGCGAGGTAGCGTTCGAGGAAGATGCGGCCGTCGCCGAATGCCGCCTTGGCTTCGCGGGAGGCGGCCTCAAGCGCGGCGTCGAGGTCCTGGGCACGCTCGACGATGCGCATCCCGCGGCCGCCGCCGCCGGCCGCCGCTTTGACCAGGATTGGAAAGCCGGTTTCGGCGGCGAACTTTCGCGCGGGCGCTGGATCGGCAACGTCGATGCCGGGGACGACCGGCACGCCGGCCGCGATGGCGAGGCGGCGTGCGGCGACCTTGTCGCCGAGCGTCGCCATCACCTGCGCCGGCGGACCGACAAAGATGAGCCCTGCCGCTTCGGCGGCGCGCACGAAGTCAGGCCGTTCCGAGAGAAAGCCGTAACCGGGATGGATCGCGTCGGCGCGCAGCGCTTGGGCCGCCTCGACGATCGCGGCGATGTTGAGATAGCTTTGCGCGGGCTCGGGCGGACCGATCAGGCGCGCATCGTCCGCCGCGGCGACGTGGGCCGCGGAGGCGTCGGCCTCCGAATACACGGCGGCAGTGCGAATTCCCATCACGCGGGCGCTGCGGATGATGCGCAGGGCAATTTCGCCGCGATTGGCGACCAGGAGCCGGGTAATCCTTCGCTTTTCCACGCGTCGAGCAGCCTACCACAAGTGCGCGGCGGGACAACGCGAGCGCGGGGTTTGCAAGCGGCGGGCGCATTCGAATAATTGCGTCGAGACAACGTCCAAGGGAAGGACTGGGAAGATCATGGGTAACTACTTCGAGGACTTTCATCCGGGCCAGACATTCAAGCATTGGCCCGGCCGCACGATCACGGAGTTCGACAACACGTGGTTCACGCTGATGACGATGAACACGAATCCGTTGCACTTCGACGCGGCTTACGCAGCCAAGAGCCAGCATGGACAAAGGCTGGTGAACGGGCTGCTGGTGATCGCGATCGTGACGGGGATGACGGTCAAGGATATCAGCGAGAACGCGATCGCGAACCTCGAATACGAGTCGATCCGACACACCGCCCCGAGCTTTCACGGCGACACCCTCTACGCGGAGACGACGGTGATCGAGGTTACTCCGTCGAAGACGAAGAGCGACCGCGGCGTGGTGTACGTTGAGACGCGCGGACTCAACCAGAAGGGCGAGGTGGTCCTGGTTTTGCGGAGAAAGGTGCTGGTGCCGCGGCGGCCGGCGTGAAGCAGCGGGCGGCGAAGATGCGCACAGGAAAAATTTTAAAATTTTTTCCTGCGCATCACAAAAAAGATTGATCGAAGATGGGAAATCACTATGTTGTTCGATTACTGCACTCGCAATTCCGCGGGTGCAAACGAATTGTTGGGGAACTTTTGCATGAGGGAGCGTTAGCGTAGGAAATGGAAAACCAGACTGCCATCCGCACTGTGTATGATTTTCCCGTTGCCGGCCATCTCTGCAGCGATGGAGCCGTGCGCTACATCAAATTGGTGCGCCGAGCCGGCGACTCTCAGCCCAACGGCACGTGCCCGCAGTGCCAAACCTCCTTCCAGTACCAGAAGCCGCAACGTTCCAAAGTAAGGCACTACGGCGGCGACGGCGCGACGCACTTTTAGCCCGCATCCGGGCGGTTTCCCGCCCGAATCATAGAGCACCGGAATCCCCCGAGAAGCAGCCGCGACGCGGCGCGATGTGTCGCTCGCGCGCGGCTCGGGAGCTAACGCACGACCGCGGGTGATCGTTCCGGCGCCGGCACGGCTGGCGCCTTTGCAACTTCAGGAGCTGCGGGGTTCGGGCCGCCTGGGGACGAGCTGGTGGCCGAAGGGACGCGGGCAAGAATTATCTGGGGCCCCTTATAGTAGCGGATCAACTGGCCGCCGACGAAGTTCCAGCTATCTTCGGGGTTGAACCACGCGTGCATCTTCGGCACGAACGGCGCGATCACGAAATCAAGCCATCCGAATTCTGGTTTCACGTCGACCTCGAGGGTCTCGCCCGGGTAATGGGTCCAGCGGGTGAGTTCCGTTGCCGAGGCTTTGACCTTGACCACCTTGGGGCCGGGAACGCAGGTGAAATCGTGAAATTCGACGGGCTCTTTCGAGCCGCCGCTCAGATGACGCTGAAGCGGGATCAGCAGCGCCGAACCGGCGTAGGTGTCGGGCGGGAGATCCAGCGTAGCGGTGTAAACCTGTTGCTCGCCGTTATCATAGATAAGGCATGAGGCCTGTCCCGATCGGAAATCGGCCTTCGCCTGACGGACCAGCACACCGCCGGGATTGAAGAAGCCATGTTCGTAGGTTTGCAGGACGGGTAACTCGTTCGGACCGCGATTCTCGAGCCGGTTCTTCTCGATGTCGTACTCGCCGCTAAGATAGCGGCTTTCGATATAAATCAGCTGCGAGCCCGAGGACTCGGGGGAGAGGGTGAAGTGGGCGTGACCGATGACCTGCGAACCGTCGGCGCTGAGGATGTGGAAGTCGGCCACGGGCGGAAAGTCTAGCTGGCCGGCGAACAGGGTTGAAGACGCGAGAAGGGCGCAACACGTCATCATGCCGGCGAGAATGGCGCGCGCAAGGCGGCGCCGTCCTTGCACCTCTTTTGGTTTCGGCAGACCACTGCGATGCGGGTCCGCCGGACCGGGAAATCGTGAAGTTCTCATCAAAATGCCCGTCAGTGCGGCAATCGAGGAGCCTGCGTGGAAGCCGAGCTGTTTGCCGGCGATTGCGCGCTGGCGGTCCTTTTCATTGTCCGGCGCTCGATGAAGGAACACAACCCGAAGATTCAGCGGCGCCCAGCGGTCGAGCCCTTCCCCCTAGTCGGCGCGTTTGAACAACTTCATCAGGGTATCGAAGGACGCCGGGGGGTGATTGGCGGCCCCGAGGTTGTGGCGGACGTGATCCGCCGAGCTCATCCCGGCGAGCGCGACGTTTACTCCAGGCGTTGAGCGTACGAACTGGAGCGAGCGCTGCGCGTCGGACTGCATCTCGGGAAATGTTTCCGCCAGCACCGGCGGTAATCCGCGCGTGAGGCGCCCCTGCAAGAGCGACGCACTCGCGCAGGCGGCGATCCCGATCGCATCGGCGGCGGCTAGCGCGCTGACCTTGCTCGCGTCGGGGAGCGTCTGGTTGGCCAGAGTCAGCGCCTCGGGCATTCCGAGGTTGTATGGAAGCTGGATCACGCGGAAGTGATGATCGGGGCCGCCGACTTCGCTCGCGACGGCCACGAGATCCGTAAGGGAGAGGTAGGAGGGGTCCTTCGGCGCGACGCGGTAACCGTTCCAGGTCGCGGTGCCGTAGTAGGAGATTTTGCCTTCGTCGACTTTGAGCTCGAGGAATTCGAACGCGTATCTGATCCGCTGCTGGAACTCTTCGCGGCCCACGGCGCTCACCTGTGTTTCGGGATTGTGCAGGTAGTAGATATCGATGGTGTCGAGACCAAGGTTGGCGCGGCTCGTCTCGAGCATCGCCTCGAGATAGCGCGGAGTCATGCAATGCGAGCCCTGGATCATGTCCCCGGGGCCGACGATCCCGGTGCGGACGTAGTTTTCCTCGAACCACGCGCGCGGGTCGGCGGGCATCTCATCGTCGAACGTGATGTAGCCGCCCTTGGTTGCGACCACGACTTCCTCGCGCTTGAGGGTCCCGGCCCCGATCAGTTCGGCGAGGACCTTGCCGACGACGCGCTCGCTGCGCTGGAGGCGGTAGTTTACTGCCGTATCGACCAGGTTGATCCCGCCGAGAAGCGCAGCGCGCAGGGCGTCTGCGTAAGCATCGTCGGTCGCGGCATCGCTCTCGCCGAGGTAAGTGCCGATCCCGATCGAACCGACGGCGAGCCCGAGCATCGGCCGGAAATTTCCGGGGAGATTGCCGAAGCGGGCCGCATAAGCCGCCGTTCCTTCGGCCGTGGCACAGTTCTGAAGCATGATTCCCTCTTTTCGACGCGCGCGTTCAGGCTTTTCCGGCCGCGAAGCCGAGGAGACTTATGGAAGGTTCGTACAGAACCTGGACGACGTTGCCGTCGGGGTCATGGACATAAAAGGAGACGGATCCATCGCGATGGTGGCGAAGCGGGTGGGCGATCGAGACGCCGTTTTGCTGCGCCCATGCGAAGGCGGCCTCGACTTCCGCGATAGTCGGCACGATGAAGCCGAGATGATCCAGCGATTGCGCCGCTGCATCGCCGCGATTGCCGCGATGCAGCGCGAGATTGTCGCAACCGGAGCTGAGATAGGCGGCATCGGGGTCCGGCTGCCAGACCACGCGCATCCCGAACACTCGAACGTAAAATTCCTGAGCGCGTTCGACGTCGGCTACTCGGAGCGCAAGGTGCCTGAGTCCACGATTCGTGATCACGTGAGCCTCGCTTGGACCGCGGGTTATCGCGCGATCCGGTAACCGGCTACCGCCCAAATCGGATCGGATGGTGCTCCCGGGCGACGGCTGCGGTCGACGACTCCGATCTTCTCAAATACGCCGCTCTCGGCAAAGTAGCGGGTGGCGATTCCGACTCTCTGCTGATCGTTGGCGCCCTGCCAGACTGCGACTGCCTTGGTCGGAAACATCCGGTTTGAGAACGTCACAACGAAAGGCGAATGCGGTCTGAGCACGCGGCCGACGTCGGCGAAAATCTCGACCGGGCGTACCAGGTACTGAATCGACACCGTCATCACGGCGCCGTCGAACGATTGATCGGGAAACGGAAGCCGCGGATGGCGATTGACGTTGTGAACGACGACTTCCGTCAACGCCGGGTTGTCCTCCATCTCGGCGCGGTTCAGTCCGAGACCCACAAGGCGCCGGGGTTTGACGGTCGGCGGAATGTGAGATCGCCAGCTGCTCATCAGGTCGAGAATTTCACCCCCGGCCGGAAGCATGCGCGAGTAAATTTCACCAACGGCGGCGATAGCACCGTCGTCGATATGCACGACGAAACGAGGAGATTGGTAGAACAACTCGTCGTCGGACTCGTCGATCCGTTGGAAGAAATCCGGTCTCATAGGATTGGCCATGGGGTCACCTGGATTCGCGATTGTTTCGCATGTTGACCAAAAAAACTTGAAAAATCGAACACTTAGAGTGCATTTGCCGGCCTGACAAACGCCGTTGACATGATTTGGCGCAGGCGTCTAGATTAAAACAGTTTTCCAATTTCGGTTGCCTATCTCCGTCTTCTCAAGGTCGGGCGGCCTCCAAGGGAACTTAAACGTCATGGTCCGGCGCGACAAGACAAACTACGTTATTCAATCGGTGACGCATTCGCTCGATGTGCTCGAACAGTTTTTTGGAGACACCGACGAACTCGGCGTAACTGAACTTTCCAAACGACTCAAGCTTCACAAGAACAACGTCTTTCGTTTGCTCGCCACACTGGAGGCGCGCGGTTATATCGAACAGAACAGGGCGAGCGAGAACTACCGCCTCGGGATCAAGTGTCTCCATCTCGGACGCCGTTATATCCATCATATGGGACTTGTTCGGCAGGCCCGGCCGATTCTGGCGGACGTCGCAAGAAAATGCCGTGAAAGCGCCTTCGTCGCGATCGCCCGCCGCGACGGCGTGGTGCCGTTGGAAGCGGCCGAACCCGAGGATCGCGCGGTCAAGATCACACCGCCGATCGGGATGACCCTGCCGCTGCATTGCACGGCGATTGGCAAGGCCCATCTGGCCTTCGATCCCGAAGAGCAGGTCAAGTCGCTCCTGCCCGAGCAGCTGAACCGCTATACGCCGCAGACGATCGTCGACCGCTCGACGCTGCTGGAACAACTGCATCTGGTGGCACGGGAGGGCTTTTCGGTCGACGCGGGAGAATTTTTCGAGGACGTAGCGTCGGTGGCCGTGCCAATTCGGGACTACACGCGCTCCGTGGTCGGATCGCTCGCGGTGGCGGGACCGGCCTACCGGTTGCCGGGCGATCGCATCAGTCACGAGCTCGCACCGTTGGTGCTCGAGGCGGGGCGCGAGCTTTCCTATCGCTTGGGATACAACGAATAGAGCATCAGGCGGCAAATGCGGCGAATTCGCGCCATTGACGGGCGCGCAGGCCACGTTTGACTGTGAGATTGGCTGTTGTTACGGTCGGTTCCGGTTTTTGGCACCCGGCCTGGAAGTTTCTCCGGTCTTTTTTGCCATCACATGAGTGAGCGTTTTTTTGGAGTAAACCCGCAGTGAAAATTCTAGTCCCCGTCAAACGCGTTCCCGATCCGGCCACGACGATTCGCGTGCTGCCGGATGGTTCCGGGATCGCGACCGACAACGTCAAGTGGGTGATTAACCCCTTTGACGAGATTGCGATCGAAGAGTCCCTCCGCATCAAGGAAAAGCAGGGGACCGGCGAGGTCGTTCTGATCTCGGTCGGTCAGCAAACCTGGCAGGAGCAATTGCGCACCGGCCTGGCGATGGGTGCCGACCGCGCAATTCTCGTTCGCACCGAAGCCGCCCTCGACACGCTCGCGATCGCGCGCGTAATCGCTAAGGTGGCCGCCAACGAAAAGCCCGAACTGGTGATCATCGGCAAACAGGCTATCGATGACGACTCGAATCAGGTCGGCCAGATAATCGCCGAGACCCTCGGATGGCCCCAGGCCACCTTTGCCTCCAAGGTCGAAATCGCCGGCGAGAAATGCACCGTCGTCCGCGAGGTCGACGGCGGCCTCGAGACTATCGCGTTCCCGCTCCCCGCCGTCATCACCACCGACCTCCGCCTGAACGAACCGCGTTATGCCTCGCTGCCTGGAATCATGAAGGCGCGCAAGAAGCCGCTTAACGAGGTCGCGGCCGACAGCCTCGGCGTCGACCTCGCCCCGAAGCTCAAGATCAAGACCCTGAAGGCGCCCGAAAAACGCCAGTCCGGCCGCAAGGTCGGTTCGGTCCAGGAACTTGTGCAGCTTTTGCACACCGAAGCCAAAGTGATCTGAGGGGCGGGCAGAAAAAGGAATCAAGATGGGTGACGTAATTGTTTTCGCGGAACATCGCGGCGGTCATTTTCCCAAGACGACGCTGATTGCGATCAACGCGGGACTCGAGATGGCGCGCAAGCGCGGCGGCAATTGCCTCGCCGTGGTCGCGGGGGACAACGTCGATGCGGCGGCTGCAGAAGCGGCCAAATATGGCGTCAGCAAGGTTATCGCGCTCGAAGATGCGCGCCTGGGAAATTATCTCGCCGACAGCACGGCGCAGGCTCTCGCCGCGCTCACCAAAAGCCTCGGGGCGGAAACGGTCCTGGCGACGGCCACCGCGATGGGCAAGGATTTGATGCCGCGAATCGCCGCGCGGCTCGACGCGGCGATGGCCTCGGAGATCATCGCGATAAACGACGATGGCACCTTCGTCCGCCCGATGTATGCCGGTAACGCGCTGGCCACGGTCGAGCTCGAGGGTCCCGTGCGCGTCGTAACGGTGCGGGGAACCGCCTTTGACGCGGCCAATCCCGTCGGAAATTCCGCGCCGGTCGAAAAGGTCAAGGCCGATCTCGATCCGGCCGGTCTCAAGATGGCGTTTGTCGGCTTCAATGAGATCAAAAGCGACCGCCCGCAGCTGACGGAGGCGCGGATCATCGTCTCTGGTGGACGCGGCCTCAAATCGGGTGACAACTTCAAGACCGTCCTCGAGCCCCTGGTCGACGAGATCGGTGCCGCGATGGGCGCCAGCCGCGCCGCGGTTGACGCCGGCTTCGTCCCCAACGATCTTCAGGTCGGGCAGACCGGCAAGGTGGTCGCGCCCGAGCTTTACGTCGCGGTCGGAATTTCCGGCGCGATCCAGCATCTGGCCGGGATGAAAGATTCCAAGACGATAGTTGCGATCAACAAGGATGAGGAGGCGCCGATCTTCAGCGTCGCCGACTTCGGGCTGGTCGCCGATCTCTTCAAGGCGGTGCCCGAGATGACCGAAGAGCTCAAGAAGCTCAAGCACTGAGCGCTCGGCTCCGGCCCCAGCGCGGCCGGGATTTCAGCAGAGGCGCCGGCTCAAGGACAAGCGTCAAGGACAAGCGCAAGTCCGGGTTGTTTGCTGCCCCAACCAAACAGAAGCATTGGGCTGGAGACTACCGCATTCGATACTCGCAGCTTTATCAGGGCTTCGCGGGAGGTGGCGGCAAGCCGATTGACGCGTTGTCGATCACATAGCGCCACTTGCCCTTGGATCTGTGCAGCAGTTCAGTGGTTCGCACCCGCGCGGTCATTGGCTTGCCGTCGGGCCCTGTCATTGTGTCGTCCCACATCCCGACATTGATGATGTAGTCTTTCCCGATTGCTCGCGAATCGGAGCTGATCTGTTTGAGGGATGACTTCGCGGTACCCGAGCATTCTGCTTTGATCACTTTTGCGATTGCCGCTTTGCCGTTCGCAACCTCGCCTTCGACAGGCCAGATAAGAACCGCGTTATCTTCGTACAGATTGAGCGCCGCGGGAACGTCACACGAGTTGAAAGCTTTGCCGAAGGCGTCCGAATGAGCTTTGACCACGGCAGCAGGATCGGCCAATGCCGACCCTGCGCACATCAGGATTGTCGCCAGGCAAATCACCATCCACTTTTCCATTGCATCCGTCCCTTCGCCGC
>DASPQS010000296.1:0-19681 GCA_035624865.1 Binataceae bacterium (SeqCode)
CTCTCGGAACGCCGCTTCCTCTCCCCGCCTCCCATCCCCGCCTCCCACTAATCGAGCAACGCGAGCACATACCGCCGCTGGCATGGAATGCCGCCCACCGCCGGCATGGAATGGCGCCGCGCGCTTTGACGGCTGCCGTCCCCCAGTCGTATTAGTAGGCGGGAGGCACAGCCCGCGATGAAAGCGATTGCGAAGACCAGGGCCGAACTCGGAGTCGAAATCATCGACGCGCCCGTCCCGCGCCCCGGTCCCAACGAAATCCTGGTCAGGGTCGCCGCCTGCGGTATCTGCGGCTCCGACCTCCACATCTACCTATGGGAACTCGGCGCCGACCGCATCATCTCGCACATGCCCGCCGTTATCGGCCACGAGCCCGCCGGCGAAGTCGTCGAGGTAGGGCAGGGCGTAACCGGGTTCAAGCCCGGCGACCATGTCGCGCTCGACCCCTTCGGACCCTGCGGCAAGTGCAGCCTCTGCCAGTCGGGCCGCTTCAACTTCTGCCTCAAGCCGGGCCGCCTCGGCGGCGCCTTCGCCGAATACTGCATCGCGCCGGTCGAGAACGCCTGGCTCGTGCCCAAATCGATGGATATGGAGTCGGCCGCGTTGCTCGAGCCCTTCGCCACCGGCCTGCACGCGGTAGAGGAATCCGAGCTGCGCGCTGGCGACAGTTGCGTCGTCGAGGGCCCCGGCCCGATCGGGCTCAGCACCGCGCTCTCGGCGCGCGCGTTGGGCGTGACCTCCGTCGTCATTACGGGATTGGCGGCCGACGCCGAACGCCTTGCGCTCGCCCGCAAGATGGGTTTCAAGACGGTTTGCGCCAGCGACCGTGACTGGACCGATCAGGTGCGCGCCCTGATGCCGCCCGACGGCGCCGAAGTCGTCTTCGACGCCGCCGGCTTCCTCGACTCGGCCCTGCGGATTGTCCGCCGCGGCGGCCAGCTGGTCGAGCTCGGATGGCCCGCGCGCGACATCCCGAACTCCGAGATGCGCGCGCTCTTCTTCCACGGCGTCCGGATACTTCCCTCGCGCGTGCGCAAGCCCGACACCTGGCGCCGCGCCATCGCGCTGGTCGGCTCCGGCGCCGTGGACTTGAAGCCGATGGTGACGCACCGCTACAACATCGAAGGCGGCATCGAAGCCTTCGAACTCCTGCGGGCGAAGCAGGGCGTCAAAGCCCTGATCCTCCCTCAGGGCGTATAAGGTACGAATTGTGCCTCAGATGAGGCTTTCTGCTAAGGGTGAAATCCTTCACCATCGTCGTTGAGGTGAACTGCCATGCGGGACGGATTCAAAATCGTTGACACCGATTCGCACATGATGGAGCCGGAGTGGCTGTGGGAGCGCTACATGGAAGACGCCTACAAGATGCAGGCTCCCAAGATCGGCAAGGCGCCCGACTCGGGCCGCCGCGCGTTCCTGGTCGAGGGCGACTCCTTCACGCGCGAGAAAGGCAAGTACCCGATGGCGGCCAAAGCGTTCCTCCAGGCCGCCAACAAGGCGATGGAGCGTTTCGATCGTGCCCGCCAGACCGGCTTCAGCGCGCAAAGCCGCCTCCAGGACATGGACGAGCAAGGCGTCGACGTGCAGATTCTCTATCCGACCTTCACGGGTCAGATGCTCGGGCGCGAGTTTCGCGATATCAAGTTGCTCGCCGCCTGCGTCCGCGCCTACAACAACTGGGCTTGCGATTATGCCGCCGCGTCACCGCAGCGCCTGTGCTGGGCCGCCGCGCTGCCGATGCAGGACGTCGAAGAGGCGATCGAGGAGGCGCATCGCGCGGCCGAGAAAGGTTGCGTGAGCTACTACATGCGCCCCAATCCGGTGCGCGGCCGCACGCTGTGGCATGACGACTATCTGCCGCTATGGATGGAGATCGAGGCGCTCGGCAAGCCGATCTCCACGCACGATTCGGCATCCGCGTCGGTCGCTTCGTTCGGCGATCGGATGGACACGCACACGAGCGGCCACATCCTCTCGCATCCGTTCGAGGCGATGGCGGCGATGGCCGGTCTCATCTGGTACGGGATTTTCGAGAAATTCCCTAAGCTGAAAGTCGTCCACGTCGAGGCGGACGGCGGCTGGACTCCCTACTGGCTGCAGCGCATGGAGCAGCACTGGGACTTCAGCGGCAATGCCGAGCATGAGTATCTGACCAGGCGGCCCACCGAATACTTCAAGAGCAACATCTGCGTGGCATTCCGCGGCGACGAGCCGACGATGAAGGCCGCAGTGGAATTGGTGGGTGACGACAACTTCACCTGGGATACCGATTACCCGCACCCAGACGGCACTTTTCCCTGGGGTATCGAGGCGATGATGAAGCAGCCGATTTCCCAGCAGGCGAAGCGCAAAATTTTGTGGGACAATCCGGCGCGCTTCTACAACCTGAACTGAGAAGCGGCAGCGATGGATTTCGAGTACACGCCGGAGCAGGAGGCCTTTCGCGCGCGGGTCCGCGCCTGGCTGGAGCAGAATCTGCCGCCCGAGTTGTGCATCGACGATCCGATGGACGAGCGGATCGCGCCCAACCGGGAGATCTTCGAAAAGCGCCGCGCGTGGCAGAGAAAGCTCGCGGCGGACGGATGGGTCGGTCTGTCTTGGCCGAGGGAATACGGCGGGCGCGCGGCCAGTCTGATCGAACAGATCATCTTCGATGAGGAATACTTCAAGGCGCGCGCACCGATCCTGCCGGGATATTCCGGGGTCGGCCTGCTCGGCCCCACGCTGATGCAGTGGGGAACCCAAGAGCAAAAGAAAAAATACCTCCCGCGCATCCTCCCCGGCGAAGACATCTGGTGCCAGGGCTACTCGGAGCCGGGCGCGGGATCGGATCTCGCCGGCCTGCAGACTCGCGCCGAACTCAAGGGCGATTACTTCGTCGTCAACGGCCAGAAGGTGTGGACCTCGGGCGCGCAGTACGCGGACCGGATGTTCCTGCTCGCCCGCACCGATCCGAATGCGCCCAAGCACAAGGGGATCAGCTACCTCATCCTCGACGACATGCATGCCGCAGGCGTCGAAGTAAAGCCGCTGGTGGTGATGAACGGGCATCATCACTTCAACGAGGTCTTCTTCGACAATGTGCAGATCCCGAAGGAGAACATTGTCGGACCGCTCAACGAAGGCTGGAAGGTCGCGGTGACGACGCTCGCGTTCGAACGCGGGATGGCGGGCGGTGGCGGCCATTCGGCGCAAGTGCGGCGTCTGGCTGAGCTGGCCAAGTGCGTGAAGATCGAGGGACGCCCGGCGTGGGATCACGAATGGGTGCGGCAGGAGCTGTCTCAGTTAATACTTGAATGCGAGGCAGCAAAGTATACGCGCCTGCGCTCACTGACGCGCCTGCTCAAGGGACTGCCGCCGGGCCCCGAAGGTTCGATCCTGAAGCTTTACGGATCCGAGCTGGGAGTTCGCATCGCGCGCTTCGCGAGCGAGTTGCTCGGAGGGTATGCGCTGCTGGGCGAGCCAACCGAGGTTGTGCCCGACGCGCCGCGCTGGCTTCAGCGCGTGCTGAGTTCGCGCCAGTATACGATCGCCGGTGGCACCAGCGAGATCCAGAAAAATATCCTGGGCGAGCGGCAACTGGGCCTGCCGAAATAACGAGGCTGTGAAAGCGTGCCTTGCGCGGTCATACGCGCAGCCGCGCGCTAGTCGTCGTCTTCGTCCGTGGCCGGTGGCTGTTCGACCGCACGCTCCAGCTTGCGCCACGGTTCGGAGGCGAAGCTCGGCTTGCGGCTGGGGGTGGCGACGGGCGTGGGAATACTGATGCTGATCGCGGGCTTGTATGGGGCGGCCTCGCGTCCCGCGATTCCCGGATGGGATGGCGGACTTCCTCCCGGCGGCTCAACGATAATTTCGCCGATCATCTTGTCGACTTCGTGCGTGAGGCAGAAGTACCGATAGCGGCCGGGGATTAGGAAAGTATGTTGATATGATCGTCCCGGCATGACGTTGCCTGAGAAGAATGGCTTCGCGCTGCGCGGAAGCAGGGAATCTTCGGGTTTCATCGCCTTGGTTGGATCATCGGTGACCGAATGGCTGACCATACCATAGTTTTTCCATTCCACGATTTGGCCCGCCTGGATGACGATGCTCGATGGTTGATACATCGGGTCGTCGTCGCTCATTTTGATGGTGGCGGCGGGTTGGCCGGCGATCTCGGCCGGGATCGGCTCTTCGGCGGATGCTGACTGCTGAGGCGGTTGGGCCAGAGCAGCGGCAGATATCATCGGAAGAATCGCGAGTGCGGCCGCAAAAACGCGCGGCACCAAACCGCTGACGCGCACTCCTAGTCCCCCGATGGAGTTGCTCGCGAGTTTCGGCACTTGTACCGACACTATGCAAAATAATGTCGCAACCCGCAATCATCGAAGATGAGAGCGGTGGCGAGAGGTGCGAAAGGGACGCGGACCGGCCTACGCGATTTAACCGGCGAGCTTGCGCTTGAGAATTTCGTTGATGATTTTTGGATTCGCCTTGCCGCCCATCAGCTTCATTACCTTGCCGACGAAGAAACCGAAGAGTTTGTCGCGTCCGGCGCGATACTCGGCAACGTTGGCCGCTTCGCTCTCGATTACCTTGTCGCAGGCCGTTGCGATCGCGCCCTCGTCGGAGACCTGAACGAGGCCCAGTTCGCCGACGGTCGCAGCGGCTGTCCCGCCCGATTTGCACATTGCGGCAAAGGCGGTCTTGGCCGCGTTGAGGCTGAGCGTGGCTTCTTCGACCATCTTGAGCAATCTGCCGGTTTCCGCCGGCGGCGGAACGGCATCGGCCAGCGGCGCGCCGGTCTCGTTGACCACGCGAAGCACTTCGGTCATCACCCAGTTGGCGGCGGTCTTGCGGTTGCCGAGTCCCGCGGCGAGCATGGCTTCGAAGTAGTCGGCGACCTCGCGTTCCTCGGTCAGGAGGGCTGCTTCGTAATCGCTAAGAGCGAAGTCGCGAACGAAGCGGGCGCGCCGATCGGCGGGCAACTCGGGCATCGCGGTCCTGATCCGTTCGATCAGTTCGGTGGGAACGCGCAGGGGCGGCAGATCGGGTTCGGGAAAATAGCGGTAATCGTTGGCGAATTCCTTGGAGCGCATGGGGCGCGTCTCTTCGCGATCGGGATCCCACAGATGCGTTTCCTGGGGAATTCTGCCGCCGGCCGCGAGCGTTTCGATCTGGCGCGCGACTTCGTAGGCGATCGCCTTTTCGACGAAGCGGAACGAATTGAGGTTCTTGATTTCGGTCTTGGTGCCGAATTCGGTTGCCCCTTTGGGACGTACCGAGACGTTAACGTCGCAGCGGAAATTGCCTTCCTCCATGCGGCCTTCGGAAGCGCCGACATAACGCAGGATATTGCGCAGCTCGCGCAGGTAGGCGCCCGCCTCCTCGGCCGAACGAATATCGGGTTCGCTGACGATCTCGACCAGCGGCACGCCGGAGCGGTTGAAGTCGACCAGGCTGGTGCCGTCCTGATGGATATTCTTGCCCGCGTCCTCCTCCATGTGAATTCGCACCAGGCGCACGCGGCGGGCACCCCCGCTGGTGGCGATATCGATATAGCCGCCCTTGCACAGGGGCGTTTCGTACTGGCTGATTTGATAGCCCTTGGGTAGGTCGGGATAGAAATAGCTCTTGCGATCGAAGATCGAGTATTCGGAGATGCTGCAATGCGCCGCGAGCCCCATCCGGATCGCCAGCTCGACGGCACGCCGGTTGAGCACAGGCAGCACGCCCGGCATCCCCATGCACACCGGGCAGACGTTCTCGTTGGGTCCGGCGCCGAAAGCGGCGGCGCATCCGCAAAACAGCTTCGAGCGCGTCAGCAAATGGGTATGAACTTCGAGTCCGATTACCGCTTCATATTTTTCGGTAGCGGGTTCCATTCTCAATCTCCGGGCCCTCAGATTGCCGGCGGCCTTCGTGCGATTGCGCCCGAACGCTCGTAGGCATCGGCCGCTCGCAGGATGGCCTCTTCGCCGAAGGGCGCGCCCACGATTTGCAATCCGATGGGCATTCCATGGCTGTCGTAGCCGCACGGCATCGATAGACCGGGCAATCCCGCCAGATTGACCGAGATCGTGAAGATATCCGAAAGGTACATCTGGAGCGGGTCGGCCGTTTTCTCGCCGATTTTGAACGCCGTGGTCGGCGCGGTCGGGGTGGCGATGATGTCGCAGGTTTCGAAGGCGCGTTCGAAATCGCGCCGGATGAGCGTCCGTACCTTCTGTGCCTTCAGATAGTACGCGTCGTAGTAGCCGGCCGAGAGCGCAAAGGTCCCCAGCATGATGCGCCGTTTAACCTCGGCGCCGAAGCCGGTATCGCGCGTGCGATTGTACAGCTCGATGTTGTTGTCGGCGGGTACGCGCAAGCCGTAGCGGATGCCGTCGTAGCGGGCGAGATTCGCGCTGGCCTCGGCGGTGGCGATCAGATAGTAGGCGGCGATTGCGTAGTCGGTGTGGGGCAGCGAAATCTCGACTGTCCGCGCGCCCATCGTTTCGTAATGGCGCAGGGCAGCCCGCACCGCACCTTCAACCTCGGCCTCCATTCCTTCGACGAAGTATTCGCGCGGCACCCCGACGCGCATCCCCTTGACGTCTCCGGTGAGCGCGCGCTCGTAATCCGGGACCGGACGCGCCGAGCAGGTCGAATCGCGCGGATCGATGCCCGCGAGTTCGCGGAGCACGATCGCGGCGTCGCGCACGCTCTTGGCGAAGGGACCGACCTGGTCGAGCGAGGAGGCATAGGCGATTACGCCGTAGCGGCTGACGCGGCTGTAGGTCGGCTTGATGCCGACGACGCCGCAGAACGAGGCCGGCTCGCGGATCGAGCCTCCGGTGTCGGTGCCGAGCGCGGCCAGGCATTCGTCGGCCGCGACCGCCGCAGCCGATCCGCCCGAGGAACCGCCGGCGACGCGCTGCAAATCATACGGATTGCGGGTCGCGCCGAAAGCGGAGTTCTCGGTCGACGAACCCATCGCGAATTCGTCCATATTGGCCTTGCCGACGAACACCGCACCCACCGCGCGCAGCTTCGCGATCGAGGTCGCGTCGTGGGGTGGTACGAACTTCTCGAGGATTTTCGAGGCGCAGGTCGTGCGCACGCCGCGGGTGGCGTAAATATCCTTGATCGCCAGCGGAATCCCGCACAGCGCCGGGGCGCCGCCTTGCTCGAGGCGTTTGTCGGCGACCTCTGCCTGCGCGATCGCCTCACGCGCACACACCGTGATGAAGGCGTTGAGGCGACGCTCGAGCTCCGCAATGCGGTCGAGGCAAGCGCGCGTCAATTCAACCGCGGAGATCTCGCGCCGCGCGAGCAGAGCGCGCGCTTCGGCGATTGTCAGTCTGCACAGTTCCACAGCCACTCGATAACCCCCGGCCTCATTCGATGATCTTCGGAACCTTGAAGAGATGATCTTCGCGCGCGGGCGCGTTGGCCAGCATCTCCTCGGGCGCCGGATGATTGGTCACCTCGTCTTCACGCATGGGAGTGCCGGCTTCGCCGACCTGCGCCGTGGGCTCGACCGCTGTCGTATCGAGTTCATTGAGCTTGTCAACGTAGCTCAGAATCGCGCTGAGGTCCGCCTGGAGGCTTTGCTCCTCGGCGGGGCTCAGTTCGAGCCGGGCGAGGCGGGCGACGTGGCGAACCTGATCGACAGTGATTTTATGCTCGGACATCGTGGGTTAAATCGTAACACCTGCGGCGATCCATGTCAGGTTGCGCAGCCAGTGTCGGCGGTCGGGCCGTGCAAAGGCGCGAGCCGAGGCGTATAGAGATGGAGCTGGTGTGGACATCATAGATGAGCGGAGAGATCCCGCTAGAGTCGATTTCCCAAAAAGGCCAGATGCCCAATTGACGAGAGGTGACGGATGCCCGACTACGACGTAATCACGGTTGGAGGTGGACTCGGCGGCGCGGCTCTGGCGAAGGTGCTTGCGGAGAAGGGATTGCGAGTGCTGGTGACCGAACGCGAGAGCGAGTTCAAGGATCGCATCCGTGGCGAGTGGATGGCGCCATGGGGTGCGGCCGAAGTGCAAAAGCTGCGAGCCTGAGACCGCTTGGGGGTTCAAGGTACGTGAAGTAAACTGCACCGGCGCTTGTGCGATCAGCCGTCTGCGATTTACCCGACCCTATAGAGGAGATCTACCGATGCCACGAGAAATGCGTCGAATCGTCACCGGTCATGATGCTGCTGGAAAGTCGATCGTCGTGATCGACGGACCGTCAACAAGTATGGGGGCCTACTGGCTCGCCGATTCCACCCCAGCAGACAATGCTGCCGTGGGGGATGCGGCGCAACGCGTGCGCGGGCTCGAACCGCCGCGGGGCGGCAGTATTTTTCGCTTTGCGGCGATTCCGCCGGAAGATCCGAACGTCACGCGCGAAGAGCGCGAACGCATCACGGCGCGGATGTTCGAGCAGATGGGCGCGGCGCATTGCCGGCCCGACACCACCCGGCATCCGGGGATGCACAAAACCCGCACGGTCGATTATGTGATTCTGCTCTCGGGCGAGGTCACCCTCCTGCTCGATAAGGGCGAGGTCAACCTCAAGCCGTTTGACGTCGTCGTGCAACGCGGGACCAATCATGCATGGGTGAACAAGGGAAAGGAGCCGGCATTGATCGCGGCCGTGCTGGTCGACGCAAAAGAGATCTAGTTCAACGCTAAGACAGAACGCGCTTTACGGATCGAATGGCGCGTGGTAAGGCCACGTCAGACGAGGGAGGCCGCTATGATTCATCCAAAAAAAGTTGGCCATGTGGTGCTGAAAGTGATCGATCTCAAGCGGGCCGAACAGTTTTATACGGAGGTGCTAGGTTTCGAAGTCGCCAGCCGTCTCAACCGTCCGCGCGGCGTGTTCTTTACGCTCGGCGACCAACACCACGACCTCGCCGTGTTGCAGGTGCCTCCGGAATCCGAACCGGTGAAGGAGCGCCAGGTCGGGCTTCATCATGTCGCCCTTCAAGTGGCCAGCTTTGCCGAGCTTAAGGAAGCCTACCGCACGCTTAAGGACCGAGGCGTTACAATCACGCGCACGGTCGACCACCAGATCACCAAAAGCATCTACTTCCTCGATCCCGACGGGAACTCGCTCGAGCTCT
Organism: Binataceae bacterium (SeqCode); assembly: GCA_035624865.1. Classification (GTDB taxonomy): domain Bacteria; phylum Desulfobacterota; class Binatia; order Binatales; family Binataceae; genus JASHZA01. The sequence goes on from DASPQS010000296.1 coordinate 9,083, forward strand.
ATTGTGACGTAGGAGAAGACGGGCTCGAGCGCATACGGCGCGGCGACGCCTCGGCGCTAAACCCCTTGAATTTGGAATCCTGAGCGCCCAAACAACTTACTGTCGCCGCCGCTATTTGGTGCGGGGGTTATGCCGCTGTTCGGATCGGACCGTCGGCAATCGCTACGGATGCTGATTCGATTGCCGTATATCTATGCGGGGGACATCCTTGACCGCTGGTATGAAGAATTGCCCTGGCGCAAGCGCGTCCCGCTGGGCAAACGAGGGGAGCAAATAGCAGCCCGCTATCTGCGTCGAATCGGCTACCTTATAATTGCGCGCAATTATCGAGCGGCCGGGGCAGAAGTTGACCTAATCGCGATCGAGGACAAGACGGTGGTCTTTGTCGAGGTCAAGGCGCGTGCCGGGACCGACCTCGGAAGGCCGGAAGAAGCCGTCGATGAGCGCAAGCAGGAACGGATTCGGCGGGCGGCACAGGTCTATGCGACTCGGCACCGCGTTCTCGAGGTGCCCATGCGTTTCGACGTGGTCGCGATAACCGGTGCAGGCCGCCACCGTCGGTTGGAACTTATAAGGGACGCATTCTGAATGCTCGACATCAAACTGATTCGTGAGCAGACCGATTTCGTCAAGGCGGAGCTGGCTAAGACAGGGGTCGACGGCGCGGACGTCGAGCGCATTGTCGAATGCGATAGCGCTCGCCGCCGCCTCCAGCATGAACTTGACGAGATGCGGGCGCGCCGAACCCGAGAGTCGAAGGAATTGGGCCGGTTGGCGGCGGAGCAGCGCGAGTCGCGGCGTGCCGAGATGCGCGAAATGGGCGATAAAATCGCCGCTGGCGAACGCGAGCTGGCTGAGGTTGAGCAGCGTTTGAACGACCTGATGCTGGGTCTACGAAACCTGCCGCGCCCCTACGTGCCGGTCGGAAAGAGCGAGGCAGACAACAAAATCGTCCGCAGCGAAGGTGAGCCGCGCAAGTTCGACTTCGCTCCGCTGCCCCATTGGGAACTCGGCGAACGGCTCGGGATTATCGATTTCGAACGCGGCGTCAAGCTCTCGGGTACGCGCTTTTATGTGTTGATGGGGCTAGGGGCGCGGCTCGAACGCGCCTTGATAGGCTGGATGCTGGACCTGAAGCGCGAACAGGGTTACGTCGAAGTCGCGCCGCCGTTGATGGTCAACCGTGCGACGGTGATCCAGACCGGCCATCTGACCAAGTTCGGCAGCAATATGTATCACGACGAAGAGGATGATTACTGGTTTATCCCGACCGCCGAAGTTCCGCTCACCAACCTTTACTCAAACGAAATTCTCGACGCCGAACGCCTGCCGATCTACCTCACGGCCTACACGCCCTGCTTTCGGCGGGAGAAGATGTCCGCCGGACGTGACGTCCGCGGAATCAAACGCGGCCATCAGTTCGACAAGGTGGAGATGGTCAAGCTGGTGCGGCCGGAAACCTCGGACGAAGAACTTCAACTATTAGTTGAGAATGCTTGCGAGGTGTGCCGCCGCCTCGAGATCCCCTTCCGCCTCCTGCAACTGTGCACTGCCGATCTGGGGTTCGCCAGCGCAGCCACCTACGACATCGAGATGTGGGCGCCGGGGCTTGGCGAATGGCTGGAGGTAAGCTCCTGCTCGAACTGCACGGAGTTCCAGATGCGCCGCTCGAACATCCGCTTTCGTCCGCAAAAGGGCGGCAAAACAGAGTTTCTCCACGCCCTGAACGGGTCCGGGTTGGGCCTGCCACGAACCCTGATCGCGGTGCTCGAGAACTATCAGCAAGCCGATGGCCGCGTAATAATTCCTGAGGTTCTGCGGCCTTATATGGGGGGAGCGAAGGTTATAGGACAGCCGTAGGCCCTTCGGTTCCGCAAGGGTGTCGACGATCGCCATCATTCGGAAGGGCTCGACTAAGCTCGAAAGATATTGCGGCTACATGGTTCGAGTTTCACCCTTAGGTCGCCCCTCGGTAACATAATCTTAACATTCGAGCCGTAAATTAGCTTGGGGAACCACAGCGGCCGGGTGTGCTCGATCCAACGGTGACAAATCTGGAAGAGAACGGCGTGGCGGAACTGGCTGAAACTGTACAGGAAGGAATGGGAGTGGTGAGGGAGGCGCGTCGGCGCGACTTCGCCGTGCGTGCCATCGGCGATCGCATTTTCAATCTCGTGACTGCTTTGCTGGCGCTTGTCACGCTTGCGCTGCTTTTTGGCTTTACCTGCGCCCTCGTCGCGGAATCGATGCCGTCGATCCGCCAATTCGGACTGACGTTCCTGGTCTCGAGCGACTGGGATCCGACGAATGATCAGTATGGGGCGCTCGCCTTTATATACGGAACGGCAGTCTCGTCCGGCCTGGCGCTTCTGATCGCGGTGCCATTGAGCCTTGGTGTCGGGCTTTGCCTGACCGAGACGGCGCCGGAGTGGCTCTCCCGCAAGCTGGGCTTTCTGGTGGAACTGCTGGCCGCCATCCCCAGCGTGGTCTACGGGCTGTGGGGAGTCTTCGTGATGGGTCCGTGGCTGCGCGATCATCTCGAGCCTGTTCTGGGCAAATACTTAGGCTTTCTGCCGTTGTTTCAGGGGCCTCGGGTATCGGTAGGCATGCTGAGCGCGGGCGTTGTTCTGGCAATAATGGTGCTCCCGTACATCGCCGCCGTTTGCACCGATGTATTCAGGGTCGTGCCGCAGACCCAGCGCGAGGCGGCGTTGGCGCTCGGCGCGACGAAATGGGAGATGGTGCGGACGGCGGTGCTGCCCTTCGGTACGTCTGGTATAATTGGAGCAATAATCCTCGGGCTTGGGCGGGCTCTTGGAGAAACCATTGCGGTTGCGATGGTCATCGGGAATCGGCCGGCAATCTCAGCCTCCTTGTTCATGCCTGCGACAACGCTCGCGAGCGTCATCGCCAACGAATTCGTCGAGGCGACCTCGGCCCTGAACGTGTCCGCGTTGATCGAACTGGCCCTCGTATTGCTGGTGTTGGGACTGATTCTGAACGTTGCGGCGCGGATGCTGGTGTTGGGGGTGACTCAGCGCCGCTTTCACGGAACAAAGTGATGATCGAAGCTCCCGCACAGCGACGGCACAACTATTACCGCAAGATTAAAAGCCAGGTGATGGTCGGGATCACGATCGCGGCGACCCTGATAGCCCTCGTCCCGCTGTTCCTGGTGCTCGGCTATCTCATAGGCAAGGGTGCTTCGAGCCTTAGCTGGGACTTTTTCACCAAGATGCCGGTTCCGGTGGGGGAGACCGGCGGTGGGATGGCCAATGCGATCATCGGTACCTTCGAGCTGGTGTTACTGGCCTTCGCGATGGGCGTTCCAATCGGAGTGGGTGGCGGAATCTACCTTGCCGAGAATAGGGGTCAACGCCTCAGCCAGACGATTCGTTTCGCCGCGGACATTATGATGGGCATCCCCTCGATCGTGGTCGGGATCTTCGTATACGCAGTGATGGTGCGTCCGATGGGCGGATTTTCCACGATCTCGGGCGCGGTCAGCCTCGCGATCATCATGGTGCCGTTGGTAGCGCGCACAACCGAAGAAATGATCGTGCTGGTGCCTCATGAACTGCGCGAGGCCTCGCTCGCCCTGGGCGTGCCACGCTGGCGGACGACGCTTTCGGTAGTTGCCCGCACGGCGAGCAAGGGAATCGCGACCGGGGTTATACTCGCGATCGCGCGCGTTGCGGGCGAGACCGCCCCGCTTTTGTTTACCGCCTTCGGCAACCGTTTCTGGTCGACTTCGCTGACCCAGCCGATCTCCTCGTTGACCGTTCAGGTCTACACTTACGCCATCTCGCCCTTTGCCGACTGGCAGCGCCAGGCCTGGGCCGGAGCGCTGACGCTGACGATCATCGTCCTTGCTCTTGAACTGGGCGTAAGATGGGTCACCAGAGGAACCGCCCGGGTGGCAAGATAGGTTATGCCTGACAAGCTCATCGTTCGCCATCTCGACGCCTACTTCGGCAAGAACCACGCGCTTCACGACGTAAGCCTCGGTTACGCCGCGAACCGGGTAACCGCGATAATCGGCCCCTCAGGATGCGGCAAATCGACCTTGGTGCGTTGCCTCAACCGGATGCATGAAGTGGTGCCGGGGGCCACCGTCAAGGGCCAAGTGTTGCTCGACGGCGAGGATATCTACGCACCTGCGGTCGACCCGGTGCAGGTGCGGCGCCGAATCGGGATGGTGTTCCAGAAGGCGTCACCGTTCCCGACGATGTCCGTGGAAGACAACGTCGCGGCGGGGCTCAAGCTCAACGGTGTTGCCTTGAGCCGCAGCGAGCGCGACCGCATCGTTGAAAAGAGCCTGCGCCAGGCGGCACTCTGGGAGGAAGTCAAGGACTACCTTAGTCGGCCGGGAACCAGCCTTTCGGGTGGCCAACAGCAGCGGTTATGCGTGGCGCGCGCCCTGGCGGTCGAGCCGGAGGTGCTGCTGATGGACGAGCCGTGTTCCGCGCTCGATCCAATTTCCACCGCGCGCATCGAAGAGCTGCTGCTCGAACTCAAGGAGAACTATACAATAGTAATTGTGACGCATAACATGCAGCAGGCAGCACGCTGCTCCGATCATACGGCCTTCATGTATGCGGGCGATCTCATCGAGTTCGGTGAGACCAAGCAGATTTTTACGAATCCGACCCGCCGCGAAACCGAGGACTATATTACTGGCCGCTTTGGGTAAGTCCGGAGGCAGCTATGGATAGCACCCAGCCGCAGCATACGAACCGCGCTTACGAGGAGGAGTTGCGCGGCCTGCGCGCCAACCTTCTCAAGATGGGTGGTTTGGTCGAGCGCCAAATCGCCGAGGCGGTCGATTCGCTGGTCAATCGCAACACCGAGCGGGCGCGCGAAACTATCGCGCGCGACGGGGAAGTCAACCGCATGGATGTCGAGAGCGACGAGCGTTGTATCCGCCTGCTCGCCCTCCATCAGCCCGCTGCCAGCGACCTGCGCTTTATCACCACCGGACTCAAGATCACGACTGACCTCGAGCGTATTGGCGATAACGCAGTGAATATATGCGAGCGCGCGATCGAACTTAACGAGGAACCGCAGCTCAAACCCTATATCGATATCCCCCGGATGGCCGAGATCGCGCAGACGATGGTCAAGGACAGCCTCGACGCGTTCATGCGCAACGACACCACGCTGGCGGCGGAAGTGATCGAGCGCGATGACGAAGTTGACGCGCTCAATTACCAGATTTACCGCGAACTGCTCAGCTACATGGCGGAGGATGCCGCCACCATCGCGCGCGCGACCCGCATCCTGTTCGTTTCGAAGTATCTCGAGCGTATCGCCGACCACGCTACGAATATTGCCGAGATGGTGGTGTATATGGTGAAGGGCAGGACAATCCGGCATATGGACAAGAAGCAAAAGCAATGAACCAGACAATCGAGCAAAGCCGCGAACGGTTGCGCCAGAAAATTCTCGTCATCGAAGATGAAGGCGATATCCGCGAGCTGCTACGGTACAACCTCGCGCAGGAGGGGTTCGCGGTCGAGGAAGCTGCCGACGGTGCCGAGGGTCTGGACCGAATCGGGCGGCGCGCCCCTGACCTGGTGGTGCTTGATTTGATGCTGCCGCGGATGTCAGGGTTGGAGCTGTGCCGACGAGTGAGAGGCACCGCCGAGACCGCGCGCCTTCCGATCCTGGTGGTTACCGCCAAGGGCGCCGAGGTTGATCGGGTGCTCGGCCTCGAGATGGGCGCTGACGACTATGTGGTCAAGCCGTTCAGCCCGCGCGAGGTGGTTGCACGGGTCAAGGCGTTGCTGCGGCGCGCCGGTGCTGCAACCGAACCGGTTGCATCGGTGGTTTTCGAGCGCGGCCGCCTGCGCATCGATTTTTCCACCTACGAGGTCTTCGTTGAGGGCAGGCGGCATGAACTGGCGCTTCGCGAGTTCGAGCTGCTCCGCTTCTTCGTTCAGCATCCGATGCGCGTCTATAGCCGTGAGCAGTTGCTCGACTTGGTTTGGGGGCGCGATACCTTTGTCGAACCGCGCACAGTGGACGTTCACGTGCGCCGCCTGCGCCAGCAAGTCGAGCGCGACGACTCCAGGCCCGAGTTGATCCTGACCGTCCGCAGCGTGGGTTACCGTTTCAACCCGGAAGCGCTTGGGTAGGTCGCCTAACCCCCGGCTGGCAGCGGCCGTTGTTCTGACCCTCCTTCCGCCCGCGCTGGCCCTCGTAGCCCTCGGGTTCACCGGCGCAATTTCGTTTGTCTGGGTGGTGCTCGCAATCGTTGCCGGCCTCGCCGCCGGAGCGATCTGCTTGAACCCGGTCGCCGGCGCGTGGACGCGTCACGCCGAGCGCCTTGCGGCCATGGCCGATGCGATGGGACGCCATGAACCACCGTCCCATCTGCTACCTGACGGACGGGACCCACTGGGGCGCGCCGAACGCCGCCTGCTTGAGGCTGCGGACACCGTGGCCGAGCAGATGGCGGCGCTCGAGGAGCAGCGCGGCGAGTTCGAGGCCATCCTGCGCAGCATGACCGAGGCGGTGGTGGTGACTGGCGCGCGCGGTGACGTCGTATTGCTCAACGGAGCAGCCCGGCGCATGTTCGAGCTGGCTCCCGAGGCCGACTATCGCGGGCGCGACTTCGTCGAACTCTGCCGCGATCCGCGGCTGCAGGAATTCGTCGCACGCGTCACCGCCGCGCAGGCCGACGACGTGATGACCGAGGAGTTCCTGATCCAGCTTCCCGCTATGCGCCACCTCGAGATGAGCGCGGCACCGGTACGGCCGGCGGGGCTAATGCCCGCCGCGCGCGTCTTCGTGTTTCACGACATCAGCCGCCTTAAGTCGTCAGAGACCGCGCGCACCGATTTCGTCGCCAATCTGACCCACGAGCTGCGCACGCCGCTGACCGCGCTTTACGGCTACGCCGAAACACTGGCCAAAGGCGTCGACGATCCGGCCACGGAGCGGCGCTTTCTGAGTATCATCGAGCGCCAGGCTCGCCGGCTCGCGCGGTTGATCGATGATTTAATCTCGCTCTCCGATCTCGAACGCGGGCTTACTCCCCTCAAGTTCGAGCCGCTGGTTCCGTCGCGCGTGCTCGAGGAAGCCGCAGAGCTGATGCGCGAGCAGGCGCGGCGCAGCGGGGTCATTCTCGAAGTAAAATGCCCGCAGGATCTGCCGGAGGTGCCGGGCGACCACGATCGCATCCACCAGGTCATGCTCAACCTGCTGGATAACGCGATCAAATACACGCCGCGTGGCGGCGCAGTGACGGCTACGGCTCGCGTCCCGGCCGGCGACGGCGACGGCAAGGGCGGGGTGGATTTCATGGTGATCGATAGCGGTGAGGGAATCCCCGCGGCCGATATACCGCGGTTGACCGAACGTTTCTACCGGGTCGATCGGGCGCGATCACGCGAATTGGGCGGCACCGGGCTCGGTCTCGCCATCGTCAAGCATATCGTGCAGCTTCATCGCGGCACGCTCAAGATCGAGAGCCGCCTGCGCGAGGGCACCACGGTCATGGTGTGGCTGCCGGCCGCGTCGGCAGCGTCGCCCGAGACGCACGCCTGAAGGCTTGGCCGCCAACGCGCCGCGCAGGACGCCGTCCATCTTGCGGGCGGGCGCGTGATATGAAACCTTTTGAGGCTCCCGGAAGTGCGCGCCCTTAGCTCAGCGGATTAGAGCAACAGACTACGGATCTGTGGGTCGGGGGTTCAAATCCCTCAGGGCGCGCCAAATTCCCAAATAAGGTCGGTCACTTACGTTGCGACGAAGGAGGTACGCCCCCGGTGCGGATGATCTAATGAGCTGTTCTCGATGATCGGCTCGCGCTAGGCTTCCGTCCAGGCAGTCTCCCGCCGGTCGGCCTTCATCGAGCCGCCTCGAGCACCGGAGTCTAGCGCCTGAGAAAGAGATTTGTTCTCCCCGAACCTCGCCGGTGATTTCCCTTGACCACTCTTACATGCTTCGTATAGAAAGAAGGCGCTCGTACATCAAATTGAGATCTATATTTAGCAACAGCTGACGAAGTTGATGCAACGGGCGAAGTTTTTCTGGCGAGACGCTAGGCCCCTCGTGAGGACATGATGACTGAAGCGATTGTCATCGAAACCGCCACCTCAACAGAGCTTGAGCCGTTCCAGATCGCACCCGCTGCCATTCTGTCCGGCGCACCCCAAGCGCGAAACAGAATTCTGGCAAGAAGCCGCGACCGCAACTCGTGCATTATGGTCTGGGAATGCACTGCCGGGCGATTCAACTGGCAATACGACGTGGACGAGACGTTAGTCATCGTTTCCGGCGAAGTCTTCGTTACGAATGAAAAAGGTGAGGAACGGCGGCTTGGCCAAGGCGATGTGGCATTCTTCCCTGCTGGAAGTTCCTCAACGTGGCGCGTGACCGATCACGTCAAAAAAGTTGCATTTCTCCGACACCACCTGCCGCCCCTGCTCGGTATCGGCGTGATTGCCTGGCACAGACTCCTCCGGGTTCTGGGCAAGCGAGGTCGATCAGCGCGCGCATTTGGTGCGGTGTAAATTCGCAGTGTCCGCCCGCTCTTTTTTTGAGCGGACCCCGCAAAGCGACCCCGGGCGTCGTCGATCACACGCGCATACCTTGCTCGCTTCAGGACTGATTGACCCCGGGCCCCGCTGCTTGAAAATCGGTCTACTCGGTGCGGGCGCTCCGGGATTTTGACCGCTATTCGGCCGCCAAACTAACGCCACCATGGGAGACGAGCTATGAAGCTCACCCGTGCAGCGAGCATCGCCGTTCCGTCCGTCGCATCACGTTCCTCGCAACGATCGCAGGTGCACGCGCACTCGTTCATCAAGCACAATGGTCATCGAGAGGATGCTCGTGCTGCCGGCGATCAGAGTTGAGGCGCGATTCAGCGCACGGATGCTGGTGGCGCCTGGCGAGTTTTGTGACCTCTCTTCGTGGTTGAGCACGGCGAAGCAGTCTGGATGAATGACGACGGCAAAGGGCACCGACGGTCACGGCAGCCGCATCCCGGCAGTTTCGCCGGATGGAAACATTTCGGTCCTCATGGGTGACAAATTGCTGCCGGTCACTGGGTTCGACGTGGCGTCGGCAGACCTCGCCAATGGCGGGGCCAGATTTTTTCAATTGCGCAACCAACGACCGGGACGAAAGGGACGCTCGCCAACCACGTAATTCAGCGCATCGACCTTCGCTCGCATCGAGCCACGGGTTAGCGACATCAATGGCGACTTCATCGCCGGCACGCGCGAGCTACCCGATGGCTTCCTCGTGCAAATCGACACCAAGTGAGTGTCTGGCCAAGGACACTTATCACCTGTTGGACAGGTTCCGCTGATGTTCAGTTGGCGGACGTATGCTCGCGCCTCTTGCTAACCCAATACCCAAGCTGACTTAGCCGAACCGGTTCGCGCAGGCGGCACATCCATCACCTCCGCGTCGGGCTGTGAATCCGGCCCCCGGCTGAGAACGATCTCGCCGACATCGCCGTTGCCGTTGGCCGAGGAATGTTCCTTCGCGGCGACTTGGCCGAAAGCCTCCGCGAGCTCGAGGAATTGTGCCTCCAGCGCGTCGACTGGCTCAAACGCCTTGGCCAGTTCCTCGATTCGTTCGCGGAAGGACTTGGCGGGGGTGAGCGACTCGGCCAAACGTACCAATTGTGCCCGGAATTCTTCGGGTATCCTCGCGACCTGATCGTACAGGCTCTTCATCGGGGGGAAATCGTTCGCCAATCGCAACAACTGACCGTAGAAGGCCTTCATCGGTTCGAGCGTGTCGGCTAATTGAGCGATCTGGCCGCGGAAGCTCGCCAGCGGTGCCAACTCCTTCGTCGCGGATCGACTCAACGCCTCGAGCGGCTCGAGAGCTTTGACAAGTTCACGGATTTGATCGTCGAAACCATCGGCGAACTGGAACAGCGCGCTTACAGCAGCGAGTGCTTCAGACTTCGCTGGAGGATGGGTCGCCGGTGTCGTATCGTTTTCGGGCTCAGCACGGGAACCCACCCTTAGGTTGGGCTCCGGCGTGCGCGCTGCGGGGAATCCATCCTCCCTTGGTTTGGTCCCGTTTTCCGTCGCAGGCCAGATTTGAGAGATTGCGTACTTAATCTCGGAACCGCTCTGAGCTTGCGGCCTGAGAAGACGGTCCCGCAGATCCTGCATCTTCATGTAGTTCCTCCAAGGCGGAGAACAGCTATTAACGCGTCACGCCTCCGGTTATAGCTTTGAAGCTTACGTCAACTTGGCTAGTACTAAGAAACTTTAAACCTGTCAAGTGCCGATTAGCCACATCTAACTGTGCTATGGATATACAATCCGACTAGCATTATTTAAGGCTATTTCTATCGCAGAGATGCAATTGCTTTCAGAGCAACAGTGACGGCTTAATCATAGGTAGGAACCAACGGGATTCTTTAATTTGGTAATGCCTTGCATGGGATTATTTCAAGTCCCCGGAAAGCTAGTGAATTTCCGGGACAAGCACGTCGGTCGAGTTCCGTCGTAATGAATCGAGCAGCTGTGGCCTGTCGCTTATCAATCGTTTGCCTGGCCGCTCTCGCAATCAGCGTCATAGTCGGCGGTGGTCTATCCGGGACGGTGAATGCTGATCCGGACCTCG
>DASPQS010000297.1:0-2292 GCA_035624865.1 Binataceae bacterium (SeqCode)
TATTCACGCCGACCCGGATCTGCAACGGTGCGCGCCCCTCAGCCCTTTGGCGGTCGGCATAGCGGCGGACTTCCTCGTGCATGCGCAGTGCTGCATGAAGCGCCCGTTGCGGATGGTCCTCATGCGCGACCGGCGCGCCGAACAGCACGAAGATACCGTCCCCCGTCGATTGCACGACGTAGCCGTCGTAGCGATGCGCCGCGTCAATCATCAGCTTCAGCGCTGGATCGACGATGGCGCGGGCCTCTTCCGGGTCAAGGTCCTCCATCAACTCGGTCGAACCCTTGATATCGGCAAACAGCGCCGTGACCGTCTTGCGCTCGCCTTCGAGATTCTCAGAGGTTGATCCGTTGCCTATTCGAATCTGAGCTTCGTCGGATTTCTTTGCCGAGGCGGCCGCCGCGGGCGCTCCGAGCGCCGCCCCGCAGTCTCCGCAAAAACGTTTGCCAGCAGGATTATCGGCACCGCATTTCGGACAAAGATTCGCGGGTGGCGCGCCGCAATCACCGCAAAACTTCTTGCCGGCTGGATTTTCAGCTTTGCAATTCGAGCAGCGCATTGGCTTACCTCGAAAAATAAGCGATCCGCCCTTCATTTATCACCCGGCGCCGGAGAGGGACCAGCGGGATCCGGGTGAGGACAATCGCAATCCTCTCTCTGCGGTGTAAAGCAATAGGTGGCCGTCGTCGGAGGAGCAGGTAGGGATGCGCGCGACGGACCATCCAGCAGAGCAGGATGTTCAGCAAAGATCCCAGACTGGCGTAGAGTAACCATTGGAGCCGGCCAAGGCTACCACCGCAAGGAGTTTGTTCAGGAACTGCGCGGGCGCTAGACCAGGACAGCCGCGGCGATCGCAGCGGCTGCGACCGAGGCGTAGAGGATTCGATCAGGACGCCCGGCTCAGGCCGCGGCCGTAGCCTGACTGAGTTCGAATGCGCCGGCTTCGATCGATTCCGCCGAGCGCAGCACGATCTTGACGCCCAGGCGGCGCTCTGCGCGCTCGAGCTCGCGCGATCCCGCGTCGTAAAGATAGCGCGCAACGTCGGGGTTGACCTTGGCCACCAGCATGTCGGTGCGCGGATGACGCCCCGCGGCGCGCTGAATTCCGCGCATCACTTCGGCCGCCAGCGTGGCCACCGATTTGACCACCCGCCGCCCCTCGCATCGTGGGCAGGCCTCGGTCAAAACCTCCTCGAGGCTCTCGCGGGTGCGCTTGCGCGTCATCTGCACCAGCCCCAGTTCGGAAATCTTGAGCATCGAGGTGCGCGCCTTGTCGCGGCGCAGCGCCTGCGACAGCGACTCGGTGACACGTTTGCGATCAGCTTCGCGCGTCATATCGATGAAGTCGACGATGATGATGCCGCCGATATTGCGCAGCCGCAGTTGCCTGACCACCTCTTCGGCCGCCTCGAGATTCGTGCGGAGCACGGTTTCGTCCTGATTGCGCTTGCCTACAAAGCGGCCCGTATTGACGTCAATCGCGGTGAGCGCCTCGGCCTGATCGATGACCAGGTAGCCGCCGGACTTGAGCCATACTTTGCGCTCGAGCGCCCGCTCGATCTGAGGGTCGACGCGGAAATGGTCAAAGATCGGCTCATCTCCTTCGTACATCACGACGCGCGATCGCAGACGCGGCATGTAGGTCTGCACGAACTCGACGATGCGCATGTAGGTTTCGGGTTCGTCGCACCACAAGCGGTCGATCTCGCTCGAGAAAAGATCTCGCACCACCCGCAGCGCCACCTCGAGGTCACTGTAGAGTAGCGCCGCCGGAGGGCTGGTTTCGCTCAGCTTTACCACCGAGGACCACAGCTTTGTAAGAAACGCGACGTCGCGCTGAATTTCACGCTTGCTCACGCCCTCGCATGCGGTGCGCACGATAAACCCGCCTTGCGCCGGCGCCAGTTCCCGCACTGCCCCGCGCAGCCGTGCGCGCTCTTCCGCGCTCTCGATTCTCCGCGAGATGCCGATATGGTTGCTGGTCGGCGTATAGACCAGATGACGGCCGGGCAGTGAGATAAATGAAGTGAGCCGCGCACCCTTGGTGCCGATCGGCTCCTTCGCCACCTGCACGATGATCTCCTGGTTTCTTTTGAGCTGCTGCTCGATCGGGAGCCGAGCGCGATGGCGGGTGTTGCGCCGGCGCCGTCCCCCCCGGCCCGTTGCTGCCTCCGCCGGTGGCTCTTGCTCCGTACTTTCGAGATTGGGATCCACGCCGTCCATAACAGCGGGCGCAGCGGCTTCGCCCTCGCTCATCGGTTCGGTTTCGACGTCCTCTTCGCCGGTTACCTC
>DASPQS010000298.1:0-3867 GCA_035624865.1 Binataceae bacterium (SeqCode)
CAATCTCGGCAACATCATCTTTCGCCAGGTCCACACCGCCCTTGGCGGCAGGCTCAAGCTTGCCGTAAGCGGCGGTGCCGCGCTGCCGCAGCGGGTCGCGCAATTCTTCAATGATATCGGAGTCAAGCTTCTCGAAGGATACGGGCTGACCGAATCGGCGCCCGTGCTCAGCGTCTCCCGCCCCGAGGAGCCCGTGACACCAGGCTCGGTTGGCAAGCCGTTGGGCGGCGTCGAGCTCAAACTGGACACGTCCGATGGCGGAGAAGTCGGCGAGATTATAGCGCGTGGCCACAACGTGATGGTTGGGTACTACCGCAATCAGGCCGCCACGGACGACGTGCTCAAGGACGGCTGGCTGCATACGGGCGACCTCGGCCGCTTCGATAGCGAGGGCCGACTCTACATTGTTGGCCGCGCCAAGGACGTGATCGTCGATTCGGGCGGCAACAACATCTACATCGATGAACTCGAAGAGGCTTACGGTCATTCGCCATACGTCAAGGAACTGGCGGTGGTCGGCCTCAAGGTCGCTCAGGGAGAGCAGGTAGCGGCGCTGGTCGTACCGCAATACGCCAAGGGCGAAAGCCGACGCGCGGTCGAGGATCGGCTGCGCGAGCATTTCGAGAAGGTCAGCGCCGGGCTTAATCCGCACAAGCGCATCCGCATTCTGCGCTTCACCGATGCGGAATTGCCGCGCACGCGCACGCGCAAGATCAAGCGGAGTGAGGTCGGAGCGATCGTGCGCCGGATGGTCGAAAGTCACGCCGACCAACGCACGACCTTCAGCAGCGAAGTCGAGCCGTGGCTTGCGCAGGCGCTGGCCCAGGTGGCGAGCGTCGCGCCTGAGATCACGCCGGCGACGCGGCTGATCGAGGACCTTGGGCTCGATTCGCTCGCGCTCGCGGAGCTTGGCGAGCATATCGCGGTCAAGGCCGGACGCGAGTTGAGCGCCGAGGAACTGTCCAACATCAGCACCGTCGACGATCTCCAGCGGCTGGTCGGCCAGGGGCAGAGCCGCCCTCGTCTGCCCTCGTATGCGCGATTCGGACGGCCCTACACGATAGAGCTGCCGGCAGCGCTGAGACGTATCGGCGAGCGGACGTTTCGACGTTCGCTCGACACGGCCTTCGACAGATGGCTCAAACCGCGCGTGATGGGGCGCGGCAATATTCCGGCTAACCGCAACGTGCTGGTCGTCGCGAACCATTGCAGTCATGTGGATTTTGGCCTGGTGAGCTATGCGCTGGGCGCCATGGGGCAGGAGCTGGTGGTTTTGGCGGCAAAGGATTATTTCTTCAACACCGGGCTGCGGCGCTTCATTGCGACTAATTTCACGCGGCTCATTGCGTTCGACCGTGAACGTGCACAAATCGAATCACTGGACGAGGCACTCGGCGAACTCGCCGCCGGCCGCAGCGTCCTGATGTTTCCCGAAGGCACGAGGTCGCCCGACGGGGCGCTCCACGAATTCAAGAGCGGCGCGGGTTACGTCGCGCTGCACAGTGGATGCGACGTGCTGCCGGTCCACATCTCCGGTACTCACGAGGTGCTGGGCAAGGGGCACCTGATCCCGCGCCGCGCGCCGGTCGAGGTCAGGATCGGACGGCCGGTCGCGAATGCGGAACTGCGCGCACTGGCTGAGGATTCCGAAGGGGCTGGAGCCTACCGCAAGCTCGCCGACCGCATGCGCGAAGCCGTGATCGCGCTGGTCGAACGCCGGGCGCCGGCGCCGTCTCGCCAGCGAGCGGCCGCTGCTGAAACGGAGCAGAAAGAAGGCGTGGCGCAACCCGTCCGGAAGGCTCGCACTGCGCATCGTCCGGGCAAACGGGCTAAGGCGTGAAGTGCGGACGCGCGGGGTCGCTTTCGCGCCGCGGAACAGCGCGAATCCTCCTGGCGATCGTGATAGCGGCGTTCCAACACGCCTCCCGCTGCGCGTACGCGTGGGATTCGCGGACGCATATGCTAATCGCGCGGCTCGCGGTCGGCGCTCTGCCACCCTCGCCGCTCGCACGGGTCATGACGGCCGATGAACCGCTGCTCGAACAGGATGCGGTGGCCCCGGATTTCGAACTCAAGCGGCTTTACGGCCATGCCGAGGAGATCCGCCATTACATCGACCTGGAGTACTTCGGCCCGAATCCGCTGGCTGCGCTCGATCCCGACCTGGCGACGATGCGGCGGCGTTACGGCTACCGCACGCTCCAACGCTCGGGCACCTTGCCGTGGACGATTGAATCAACCGCGTCGGCCGTGGCGGCGGCCTGGCGCGCGGACGACTGCGCCCAAATGATTCGACGCTCGGGTTACCTAGCGCATTATGTCGGCGACGCGAGCCAGCCGCTGCACTCAACCAGGTATTATGACGGTTATCCGGGCGACGCCGGCGTTCATCGCCGCTTCGAGGGTGCGGTGGACCACGACGTACGCGAAGTCGAACTGGCAGCACGCCCACAGGTACGGGCCGCGAAGATCGATTCGGTGTGGGCCGCGGAGATCGCCGAAATCGCAGCGGCCAACACGCTGGTCCCAGAGGTAATCAGGTCCGATCGCGCCGCGCGTGCGGAGGCTGCCGGCGACTCGAGCACATACGACCGTGCACTGATGCGCAGCGAGGGTGCGATGATCGCCGGCCAGATCGCGGCGGCATCGTCCGCGCTGGCTTCGATTTGGCTCTACGAATGGACGCAGGCGGGCAGTCCTGCTGTCTGCACGGGAGGCTCCTCGGGGCTGCGGTTCGGATCGAATCCGGCGGCTTCCTGAGCCTGGTGGCACTGGGATAAAATTTCATACGATGGACTGGTTTACCCGACGGCCCGATCATGAAGCGCGACCAACACGCGGCTTTTTCCGGCCGTCAGTCAGCGAGATCACCGACTACCTGCTGGTCGGCGAGTACCCGCGCCACAGCGACATCGAGTGGCTTCGCAACGAACACCGGGTAACGGCGATCCTCAATCTGCAGGACGACGAGGATCTGCGCATCAACGCACTCGATGTCGCGGTCCTGCGCGAGGTTAGCGCGCGCCATGGGATCAAACTGGTACGGACGCCGATCCAGGACGGCAGCGCCGACGACATGGCGCAGCGCCTGGTGGCCGCGCTGCACGACTTGACGGAATTGGTGCGCGCGAGGGAGAGGATTTACCTGCATTGCAACGCCGGGCTCAATCGCGCACCGACGCTGGCGATCGCCTACCTCCGCGCCCACGGCGGCATGTCGCTTAACGAGGCGATGGCGTACGTCAAGCAACGGCGCCCGTGCGGCCCCTTCATGACCGTGCTCGAGGAGCATTTTGGCCCGCGCGATCTGAAGCCCGGTAAATGAGCCTGGGAGGGAGTGACCGGACGGACGCGCGGGCGGGGCGAGGCAATGCTCAAGCTGTGCGCATGGGGCGTGCATCTGTACACCGCGATGGGCGCGGTGGCCGGTCTCATCTCGCTCGACCGCATCGCGAGCGGGGACTTTCGCGGTGCATTCATCGCGATGGCGGTCGCGGTGTTCATCGATTCGAGCGACGGGCCACTGGCGCGAGCGATCAGAATCCGCGATCGCGTCCCGTGGTTCGACGGCGCCCTCCTCGACAACATCGTTGATTATGTGACCTATGTGGTCGCGCCGGTTTTCCTGATGCTGCGTGCAGGATTGATCGGGCCCGGCCGGGTCGGGGTTTTGATCGCGGGCTTTCTGATTCTGGCGAGCGCCTATGGCTTCTGCCACATAGAGGCCAAGACCGAGGACAACTATTTCCGGGGGTTTCCTTCCTACTGGAATCTGGTCGCGCTCTATCTCTATTGCCTGGGCTTGCCGGTTGCGCTCAACGCGAGCATTTTGATCGTGTTGGGTGTGATGGTGTTCGTGCCGATCAA
>DASPQS010000299.1:0-6049 GCA_035624865.1 Binataceae bacterium (SeqCode)
TGTTGAGGCTGACGACCCCGGCGACCCGGGAGGGATGTCGGATGGGCATTTCCCAGGCGAGGAACCCGCCCCAATCATGGCCGACGAATATCGCCTTCTCGATATCGAGCTCGTCGAGCAGCCCGACGAGATCGCCCGTCAAACAGTCGATGTCGTAGTCGGTCGCCGCCTGCGGAGCCTCGCTCGCGCCAAAACCGCGCTGGTCCGGCGCGACGACGCGTATGCCGGCCTCGCTCAGCGTCTTGATCTGCCGACGCCAGGTGAACGCAATTTCCGGCCAGCCGTGGCACAGGACCATCGGCGGCTTGTCGCTGGCCGGCCCCGCCTCGTAGAAGCCGAGACGCACGCCGTTGATCTCGGCCAGACGCAACGGCGGCATTTCGATCATGCCGCGACTTTCCCTCGTCGGGCGCCCGCTTGGCCCGCGTGAGGGGCCTTCACGGAGGAACGCCCTTTCTTGCCTTTCTTGCCCGCGCCGGCGTCGTTCGGCTTGACGTGCGGCGCGCACCAACCGGGAAGGTAGTTCGCCTCCTCCGACTTGGCGAAGTCCAGCGCGATTTGCAGCGCCTGGGAGAAATCCTTCCGCACCTCCTTGGGCTTGATGCGGCGACGCAGGAAATCGGCCCAGACGAATTCCGAGAAGGGCGTCGCATTCTTCGCGAATCCGCCGATGTTGCGCAATTCGCCCGCCAGCGAGCGATAGGGATCGTCCTCCATGTCCCTGACGGTCTTGGGCAGGTCGGCATAGTGGCGGCGCCGGCCCTTGGAGTCGTAGGGATGAGTCCAGCCGTGAAAATCCATCATGTTCCAGAATTCGGGCGCCTCGAGCCGGTGAAGATCGGCGACAATGGTCACGAAGACGCTGTCCACGCCCTGGTCGTGAAGCGCGCGCGCGAGGTGGTGGTGGTCGATGAGATAGCGCGCCTCGCCGGGCCCGATGACGACGGGCGCCATATGCGAGTTGAGCAGCTTGTTCAGTTTCTTCGCGTCCAGCGCCTTCCACGATTTTCGCTTTTGCATGACCTCGTTCATGCCGAGCGTCATCTGCGTCGGCCGCAGATCGAGAATGGGGGTCGCATGCAGGATAGGGTCGCGAATATGGAAGCTCATCGGAATTCACCGGTTTGGCGCGAGGCGGAGCGCAGGCGTCGCGAACATGTCGCAATCGGCCGGAGCGGTCAATTGAAGCCGCGCCTCTCGCGAGCTCCAAGTCGGGCTCGACGCGCGCTCCGACGGCGTCACGATCGCCGCATGCGGCCTATTCCCGTTTCGCGTCCTGTGCCGGCGTCGCTCGAGGCGTTTCTTCCGCGGCGGCGAAAGTTGGTTCGATGAAATCCCGGCGCAACAATTCGGCCGCGCGTTCGGCTTGCATGGCTCTGCTGAAGCAAAAGCCCTGACCGACGACGCAGCCCGCCGATACGAGGAAATCGAGCTGGGCCTTGGTCTCGACGCCCTCCGCAATGGCTCCGACGCCGAGTTCCCGCGCCAAGCTCAGCGTCGCTCTGGTGATCGCCACGTCGCCGGCATTGGCCGGGATGCCGAGAACGAACTGCTGTGCGATCTTGAGACGGTTCACGGGATAGGCGCTGAGATAGGCCAGAGAGGAGTGCCCAGTGCCGAAGTCGTCGATCGCAATGCTGACGCCGAGGTCCTTGATCCGCGCCAAGGCGTCTTTGTGTATCTGCGTGGTCTCCATCAACACGGACTCGGTGAGTTCGAGTTCGACGTCGGCCGGAGCGATGCTCCAGCGTTTCAAGCTCTCGGTCAAAAACCGCGCGAATTTCGGATAGTCGTGCAGTTCGGCCGCGGAGACGTTGAAAGCGAGCAGCGGCGGCGCGATTCCCTGATCGCGCCAGGTCTTGACCTGCCGCAACGCCTCGTCGAGCACCCAGCGGCCGAGCGCGAAAATGCTCCCAGTCCTTTCCGCTATGGGAATGAAGACGTCGGGCGTGAGCAATCCGCGATGCGGGTGATTCCACCGAACCAGCGCTTCCAATCCGAGGATCCGGCCGGAGGCGAGTTCGACCTGCGGCTGGTAGTACAGCTCTAGCTGGTTGTTCTCGATCGCGGCGCGCAGTTCGTTGGTCAGCGTGACGCGTTCTCGCACGTTTCGATCGAGTTCCGTGGAATGGAAGCAATAGCGGTCGCGGCCTTCCTCTTTAGCCCGATAGAGCGCGAGATCGGCCTGGGTGAGCATCGCCTCGGGATCGGCGATCCGCGGATCGTAGAACGAGATTCCGATGCTTGCCGTGACGTGCACCTCATTGCCGTCGAGTTGAAACGGCGCGGCCAGACGTTTGGTCAGCTCCGCGGCCAGCACGCCGGCGTCCGATGGGTCGTTCGGCCCGGTTTGGAGAACTGCGAACTCGTCGCCGCCGAACCGCGCGGTGATGTCGTTCCCCCGCACGTTGCTCTTGAGGCGGGCCGCCACCGCCTGCAACAGGCGGTCGCCCTCCGCGTGGCCCAGCGTATCGTTGACGTCCTTGAACCCGTCGAGATCGAGGTAAAGGACCGCGAAGGCGCCGGCCCCGCGCGTGCTCGATGCGAAAGCCTCGTGGAGCCGCTCCAAAAACGCCTGACGGTTGGGCAATCCCGTGAGCTGGTCCTGCCGCGCTTGCGCCCGCAACGCCGCTTCCGCCGCCTTGCGAGCGGTGATGTCCAACGCGTGGATGACATGGTAAGAGGGCGCGCCCGTTGCGTCGCGGACCATGCTGGCGTTGAGTTGGGCCCAGACGATCTCGCCGTCTTTGCGGATATAGCGGTTTTCCATCTCGTAAGATGAGGTTTCGCCATTATTCAATCGGCGGACGTTCTTCAGGATATCGGAGAGGTCCTCAGGGTAAATGATATCCACGAAGCTGCGGGAGAGTATTTCGTCCTCGCTGTAGCCAGCGTTTCGGCAGAACGCGGCGTTAACCCTGAGAAAGCGGCCGTCCAGCCCGACCAGCGCCATCCCATGCCCGGCAAACTCGAAAGCGCCGCGGAAGCGCGCCTCGCTGACGTACATCGCCTCTTCCGCCGCCTTGCGGGCAGTGATGTCCTGCGCATGGGTGATTTGGTGAGTGGGCGCCCCTGTCGCATCGCGGACGGTGCTGACATTGAGCTGGACCCAAACGATTCCTCCGTCCTTGCGGACATAGCGTTTTTCCGTTTGAAAAGCGGAGATTTCACGGTCGCGCATTTGCCGAGCGCTGCGGAGGTTCTCGGCGAGGTCCTCGGCGTAGGTGATATCCGCGAAGGTGCGGGCCAGCATTTCGTCCTCGCTATAGCCGGTGATCCGGCAATACGCGGCGTTGACTTTGAGGAAGCGGCCGTCCAAGCCGACCAAAGCCATCCCGTGCCCGGCGGACTCGAAAGCGCTGCGGAAGCGCGCTTCGCTGAGGTACACCGCCTCTTCCGCCCGTTTGCGGTCGGTGATGTCGCGGGTGATCGCGATGCTCTGGACTGAATGTCCTGCGTTATCCAAAGTCACATGTAGCCGGGACTGAAAGAAAGCGCGGCTACCGTTCTTTCGCACCGCTTGGAACTCGGCTTCCATTGTGCCGCCGGACTGTTGAACCTTTGCCACCCGTGCGACCAGCGCTGAGCGATCTTCCGGATTGATAAAATCCAGCCAGGGCTTGCCGACCAAATCCTCGGGCCTGTCATATCCGAGGAGCGTCGCGGCTGGGGGGTTGGCCGTCTGGATGACGCCGTTCGGATCCCAGGCGACAATGCCGTCGGGCGAGAGCTCGAACAGGTCGCGGTAGGCTCTCTCGCTTTCGCGCAACGCCTCTTCCGCCCGCTTGCGGTCGGTGATGTCGCGGGCGATGGCGATGGTCCGGGTCGGATTTCCCGCGCTATCCACAGCTGAGAATAGCCGGCCCTCGACGAAAAGATGGCTCCCGTCCTTTCGTTGCATTCTGAATTGGGCTTCCGACAGGCCGCCGGATTTTTCGGCCTTTCTGGTCCTCTCGGCGCGATCCAGGCGGTCTTCCGCGATGACAAAATCCAGCCAGCGCCTGCCGATCAGGTCTTCGGCCCTTTCGTATCCGAGGAGCGTCGCCGCGGCCCTGTTGGCCGCCTCGATAATTCCGTTCGGGCTCCAGGCGACAATGGCGTCGGGCGAGGCGTCGAACAGGTCGCGATAGTGCCTCTCGCTTTGCCGCAAGGCTCTTTCGAGCCGCCCCTCTCTGGCCCAATCCCGCCTGAAGCGCTCCCGTGTTTGGGTGGCCATCGTCTCGTCCATCGGGTCTGGAGAATGACCGAGATAGTGCGCGACATGGGCCTCGATGCGGTCTGGCGGCGCCATGATGAAGCGACATGCGTCGTCGCCCCTGGCCCGGCAGGAGACCTCCATGGCGACCAGGGGCAGGCCGAAGCTTTCCTCGCACCAGCCCGAGGAATAGCCGGCGTTCATGAGGCAGACCGGGAAATCGCTTCGCCTGCCGGCCCCGATCCAGGCCTGCGCCTCGAACGAGTAGGGGTGATCGTAGAGAAGGTAGAAATTCTCGTTGGGTTCGGGTTTCGATTCTTCCGATATGTCGACGAAGGCCCAGCCGGTGTGGGCGAAATAGATAGGTCCGGCCGATAGCTTGCTGACCGGATCGCTCAACCCCATCGATTTGTGGAAGTGACACGCGTCCGATTTTCCAAGCGCATGAGCGATGTCGAACAGCACGCGACTGGCGATGCCGGCGGCCTCTTGCTCCGAATGCGTGAACAGGCGTTTGACGACCTCGAAGAATTCGATCGATAGCGCCGCCCCTCGAACGAGAACGAATCGCTCATTCGAGATCTCGATGGCGCCTTTCGCGGGATCGCCTCGCCAGTCTTGAAAAAACCGGCTGAAATAGTCCTCCGCCTTATCGAAAACTGGTTCGAATTGTGGCGGCGTCTTGGCTGTTCGCGGCATTGCGGAATCTCGTATTCGCGGTTTCCTGGGAACGCCAACGCGATGCTCAACCGATGAATATCCGATGCGTCGATTCCAAAACGGCTGCGAGAAACAGTTACAGCGTTTTACAATGTCAATCGACCTAAAATACGCTTAGAATGTTTAATGAATTTATGTCGTCATTTTCTCGCTAGCCTTCGCCGAACACGGCTGTCGGTCGCAGGTCTGACGCGAAAATTCCGGGATTCACGGCGGCGGGACCGCAGCGCCGGGCGATGACCTTTCGGATGCCGGAATTATGACCGCCGGAATTAGAAGAAGAGGCTCGGCAAGAAATCGCTAGCGCGCGGTGTCGACGGCTCCGGACCTATGCCGCCCAGAAATCGGCGCCCTGGCGGCGCGACGACGAAGGCGCGCGCGCCCCGCCGATTTGACCCCTTGAGGCAAATCATGTTTTGTCGCGCCCGTTCGCGGACCCTTCCCCGAAACGAGACCACCAAAACCCACCGAGACCAGCAAGACATGCGGCCCGAGCGCTACAACGTCCGCGAATCCGAACAGAAATGGCAAAAAGTTTGGGCCGATGAGGCGATCTTCGCCACCCGCAACGACGATCCGCGGCCCAAATATTACGTGCTTGAAATGTTCCCGTATCCGTCCGGGCGCATTCATATGGGCCATGTCCGCAATTACGCGATGGGCGATGTCGTCGCGCGCTACAAGCGAGCGCGCGGCTTCAACGTGCTGCACCCGATGGGTTGGGACGCCTTCGGCATGCCCGCCGAAAACGCCGCGATGCAGAACGCCACGCATCCCGCCGTATGGACCTACGCCAACATCGACACGATGCGCGCGCAGCTCAAATCCATGGGCCTGTCGCTCGATTGGTCGCGCGAGGTCGCCACCTGCGATCCCGCCTATTATCGCCATCAGCAGAGGCTTTTCCTCGATTTTCTCGCGGCCGGCCTCGTCGCGCGCAAGAAGTCCAAGGTCAATTGGGACCCGGTCGACAACACTGTGCTCGCCAACGAGCAGGTGGTGGACGGGCGCGGCTGGCGCTCCGGCGCGATCGTCGAGCAGCGGGAGCTCACGCAGTGGTTCTTCAAGATCACTGCCTATGCGGAAGAGCTGCTGCAAGGGCTCGATGCGCTGGAGCGGTGGCCCGAAAAAGTG
>DASPQS010000300.1:0-2014 GCA_035624865.1 Binataceae bacterium (SeqCode)
CCGGCGAAGACCATGGGCTTGACTTCCTCGAAGCCTGGCAGCGGCTCGATGGCGGGGCGGTCGTCGTCGGTGACGGTGTCGCCAATCTTGGTGTCGGCAACGTTCTTGATGTTGGCGATCAGGAAGCCGACTTCACCGGCAGCGAGGCGGTCGACCTCCACTGGCTTGGGCGTGAGCACACCCAGCGTCTCCACGTCAAATACGTTGCCGTTCGACCACAGGCGGATTTTCTGCCCGCGCCGCAGCGTACCCTGGAAAACG
This sequence comes from Binataceae bacterium (SeqCode), assembly GCA_035624865.1. Lineage (GTDB taxonomy): Bacteria > Desulfobacterota > Binatia > Binatales > Binataceae > JASHZA01. The sequence continues at coordinate 262 of DASPQS010000300.1, forward strand.
CGCGTCAGCACAATGACGCCGCGATACGGATCGAACCAGGAATCGAAGATCAGCGCCTGCAGATGGGCTTCCGGAAAGCCTTTCGGCGGCGGTACCTTGGCGACGATCCGCTCCAGCACTTCGGGCACGCCCTGTCCGGTCTTGGCGCTGATCGGCAGCGCGTCCGAGGCGTCCAGACCGACGGCGCTCTCGATCATCTCCTTGGTGCGGTTCACGTCGGCGCTGGCCAGGTCGATCTTGTTGATGACGGGAATAATTTCGAGGCCGTGATTGATGGCGAGATAGGCGTTGGCGAGGGTTTGGGCCTCGACGCCCTGTGAGGCATCGACCAGCAGAATCGCGCCCTCGCACGATGCCAGCGAACGCGAGACCTCGTAAGAAAAATCCACGTGGCCGGGAGTGTCGATGAGGTTGAGCTGGTATTCCTGGCCGTCGCGGGTGATGTATTTCATTCGCACCGCGTGCGCCTTGATGGTGATGCCGCGTTCGCGCTCGAGGTCCATGGCGTCGAGCACCTGCTCCTGCATCTCGCGCGCCGTGAGCGCTCCCGTGAGCTCGAGCAGGCGGTCGGCGAGCGTGCTCTTGCCATGGTCGATGTGAGCGATGATGGCGAAATTGCGGATGTGCGCGCGATCCATCTTGGCGGGGGCTGACCCTGGTCCGATTCTAGCATCCGCGACAGGCTCGGCTGGCGGAAGCGATGTGCCGCCCTCCGGGCTGATTTCTTTTCACCATCGGTTTCCCGGCGCTTACGCGCCGGGCTCACACAAATGTCGCCCCGACGGGCTATCGTGCCCAGGTATTGTCTGGCTGAGTTCTAATGCTGACTGCGAGCGCTACGCGTGCTAATCTGCCCCGCACACAGGAGGCAATCGGCTTGCGCGAATTTATCCTGGTAATTCTCCTTTCCACGTCGCTCCTGGCCCAGACGCAGCTCTCGCCGGAGGTCAAAGCCTTCGTGACCGTCGACGCTCCCGTGGTCGTGCTGGCTCACGTCAAGGTGATCGATGGAACTGGCGCGCCCCCGAAGGATGACCAGACGATTGTGATTGCGAATGGCCGCATCGAGTCGCTCGGCGATGCTGCGGGAGCGGTCATTCCCGGCAATGCCAAGGTGCTCGACCTCGGTGGCTACACGGTGATTCCCGGATTGGTCGGAATGCACGACCACTTGTTCTATCCCGCCGGCGGAGGCTGGTTCACGGAGATGGGCTTCAGCTTTCCGCGGCTTTATCTCGCCGGGGGCGTGACCTCGATCCGCACTACTGGTTCGACCGAGCCTTATGCCGACATCGAACTGAAGAAGCTGATCGACAGCGGGAAAGCGCCGGGACCGAAGATCGGCGTCACCGGGCCGTATCTCGAAGGCGAGAATTCGTTTGCGATTCAGATGCACGCGCTCACCGGTCCTGAGGACGCCCGAAAGACGGTTGCATTCTGGGCAGACGAGAGCGTCACGTCGTTCAAGGCGTACATGTTCATCACCCGCGCCGAGCTGGGCGCTGCCATCGAGGAGGCGCACAAGCGCGGGCTGAAGGTGACCGGCCACCTGTGTTCTGTCACTTTTCGCGAGGCCGCTGCACTGGGCATCGACGACCTCGAACACGGCCTGCTGGTCGATACTGATTTCGTTCCCGACAAGAAACCTGATGCGTGTCCGCCAACCGGCCCGGCGCTGAAGCAACTGGCTGACAAGATCGACATCAACGGCCCCGAGGTGCAGCAGACCATCCGCGAACTCGTCGCGCATCAT
>DASPQS010000301.1:0-13387 GCA_035624865.1 Binataceae bacterium (SeqCode)
GCCCGCCGACGGCTACCAGGGCGAATACATCCGTGACATCGCTCATGACCTGGTGCTGCGCAACGGCAATCGGCTGGTCGAGGGCGCCGCCGAGGAAGTTTTCAAGAACGCCGCCGAGCAGGCGATTTTTGCCGACATCCGCAACACCTGCGAGCGGCTGGGAATCCGCTTCGACGTCTATACCAACGAACTCGATTTGATTCGCGACGGGCGGGTCGACGCGGCGATCAAAGGACTGCGCGAGCGCGGTTTCGTCGCGGAATACGACGGCGCGGTGTGGCTTCGGGGCAAGGAACTCAAACTCCCGAACGAGAAGGACGTGGTTCTAATCCGTTCGAGCGGCGAGCCGACGTATCGATCGCCCGATATTGCGTACCATATCGACAAGCTCAAGCGCGGCTTCGACCTGATAATCGACGTCTTCGGCGCCGATCACATAGCCGAGCACGAAGGCGTAATCGCGGCGGTGCGGGCATTGGGTTACGACACCTCGCCGATTCGGGCGATCATCTACCAGTTCGTGACGCTGACGCGCGGGGGCGAGAAGGTCAAGATGTCGACGCGCAAGGCGACCTACGTCACGCTCGATGAACTTATCGAGGAGGTCGGCACCGACGTCGTGCGCTTCTTTTTCCTTTTCCGCAAGCACGACAGCCATCTCGACTTCGACCTCGATCTGGCCAAGCGCCAGGCTCCGGAAAACCCGGTGTTTTACGTGCAATATGCACACGCGCGGCTGGCCAGCGTGTTTCGGGAAGCGGACAAGGCCGGCCTCGAGCTACCAAGCAGCGGCGCGGCGCCCGAGCTCGCCCTGCTTTCGGACGAGGAGTTGGCGCTGGCGAAGAAGGCGGCGGGAATGCCCGAGCTGGTTGCCAGCGCGACCGAATCGCTGGAACCGCATCGGATCCCCTTTTACCTGCTTGAACTCGCGGGAGACTTCCATCGCTACTACAACAAGCCCGCGAATCGTATAATCGACCCGGACCGGCGCGAACTTAGTCTCGCGCGGCTGTTTCTTGCGGCGGTGTTGAAGAACACGATTGCGGGTGCGCTGGGTTTGCTGGGAGTAAGCGCCCCCGATCGAATGTGAGGTGTCAGGCGGATGCGGTTCGAAATCAGATCTGGCGGTATAGCCGCAATTTTAATTGGGCTGGCGCTATTGTCGGGCGGCGTATTCGTGCTTGGATTGCTGGCCGGTTATGACGTCGGCCGTGAGAGCCAAACTACGACGGAGCAAGTCGCAACCGCCTACCCGGTACAGGCGCCTCCCGCGGCTGTGCAAAACGCCAACGTCGCGACCGTCAGCGCGGCGGAGGCGGGGGTGGCGACCACCTCAACCGGGACGTCCGAAACAGGGAAACCGGCGGTCGAGCCGGAAGCCACGGCGAACGGCGTCGATAAAGGGAGCGTGAATCCCGCATCCTCCGGCGGCCCGGACGCGGTCGCGCAGGGCGTCTCGCCGACCGCAACTCCCTCGCCATCGCCCGCCGCGGAACCTTCGAATATTGCGTCAAATGGCGAAGCATCTGAAGAAGGCGGTGACGCCGCTGCTCACGAGGGGCGGCATAAGCCGTACAACATCCAGATCCGCGCCGCGATGGACCTGAACGGCGGCAACGCAATGATGAAGCGACTGGAACAATTGGGCTATCAGGCGCATCTGCTGCCGACGGAGATCGCGGGGCAGACCTGGTACAGGGTCGAAGTCGGACCTTACACGAGCCAACAGGAAGCGGCCGCGGCCGAAGTCGAATTGCGTCAGAAGTACAACAGCACCTACGGCGGCGGTCACCCGGCGAAGGCGCAAGCGCCGGCGAATACCGGCGGACCCCCGGCTCAAGCAGGGGTCTCCGGGCAGTCAACCGCGCAGTCATCGAACTAGCCGTCATGCGCACGCGGCGCGGGTTGACTCGGTTTATCGCGAGAAGCGCCGTTGACAGGGGGCTCCGTCACTAGCTAGGGTAAATGTTCATGACTGATTGCATCAACCGGAAGGCTTGGGCGAACTGGCGCTGGCGCGTCGAGGCGTTCGCCTGCGCTCCGGTTTTGTAATCATCACACAAGACCGAACTATCGAAGGGCCGCAGGCGACAAGTCCTGCGGCCCTTTTGTTTTTGGTAATCGAGCGGCTGGGGGCGGAGAGAATTCAGGAGGGACTCTGGAGGTTCAAATGGCGATGCTGACGCCGGGAGAACGGGAATTCGAAGCGCTGGCAGGCAAGGGATTCAACCTGATTCCGGTCGCGCGGGAAATCGCCGCTGACCTCGAGACGCCGGTCTCGGCGTTTCTCAAGGTCGCGCGAGGCGACTACTCGTTCCTTCTCGAAAGCGTACGCGGCGGAGAAAAATGGGGGCGCTACACCTTTTTGGGAACCGAACCGGCGCTGGTGGTAAAGGCGCGGGGCAAGCGTTTCGAACTGATTCGTCCCGGCCGGGCGGTAGAGGTGCGCACCGCCGACGATCCGTTCGAAGAGCTGCGCCGCCAGGTGCAAGCCTTTCGAGCACCGCAACTACCCGAACTGCCGCGATTTTTCGGCGGAGCGGTCGGCTTCCTGGCCTACGACATCGTGCGGCATTTCGAGCCGCGCATTCCGGCGACCGCGCACGACGACCTCGGCGTGCCTGAGCTCTACATGATGTTCAGCGATACGGTGCTGGTATTCGACAATGTGCGGCAGACGCTAAAGATAATCGCGAGCGTGCCGGTCGCGGAGTTTGCCTCGACACGAAGCGCCTATGCGAGCGCGCAGAATAAGATCGACCGGGTCGTCGAACGCCTGCGCGAGGCCGCCGTGCCGCCGAGGCTGGAGGCGCCGACACCCGCGGCCACGGCTGATTTGAGCATCACCTCGAACGAAACGCGCGAAGGCTACATGGCGATGGTGGATGCGGCCAAGGAATATATCGCCGCCGGCGACATCATTCAGGTAGTGCCATCGCAGCGGTTCGAGGCCCCGCTCCCGGCGCATCCGTTCAACCTCTATCGCAGCCTGCGCATGATCAATCCGTCACCCTACATGTTCTATCTCCGCCTGGGCGACCATACGCTGGTGGGCGCGTCACCGGAAACGATGGTGCGCGTCGAGGGGCAACAGATCACGCTGCGCCCGATCGCCGGCACGCGCCGGCGCGGCGGTTCCGAGGCCGAGGACCTCGCGCTCGAACGCGAGCTGCTCGCCGACCCCAAGGAACTCGCCGAGCACATCATGCTGGTCGACCTGGGAAGGAACGACGTCGGGCGCGTCGCCAAGATCGGCTCGGTCAAGGTTACGGAGTTGATGACGGTCGAGCGTTATTCGCACGTCATGCACATCGTCTCGAACGTGGTGGGCGAACTGAAGGACGGGATGGACGCCTTCGATGCGTTCCGCGCGACTTTCCCGCAGGGCACCGTCTCGGGCGCACCCAAGATTCGCGCGATGGAGATAATCGACGAGCTCGAACCGGTGCGCCGGGGAGTTTACGCAGGCGCGGTCGGCTACTTCAGTTACACCGGCAACACCGACACGGCGATCGCCTTGCGCACACTTCTGGTCAAGGGGAATCGCGTTTATATTCAGGCCGGCGGCGGTGTGGTCGCGGACTCAGACCCGGCGGCGGAATACGAGGAATCGTGCAACAAGGCCCGTGCAATGATCCGGGCGCTCGGCGCCGCGCGCGACTTCGAAGCGGCGGCGGCAGGGAGGTGAGGGGCGATGAGCGCGAAAATCCTCATGATCGACAATTACGATTCCTTCACCTACAACCTGGTGCAATATTTGGGCGAACTCGGCGCCGACGTGATCGTGCGCCGCAACGACGCGGTGGGAGTGGCCGAGGTCCGCGCGCTCAAACCTGACGCGATCGTGATCTCGCCTGGTCCATGCACCCCGGCCGAAGCCGGAATTTCGGTTCCAATCTTGCGTGAAATCGCCGGCGAACTCCCGATTTTAGGTGTGTGCCTCGGCCATCAGTGTATCGGCGAAGCGTTTGGCGCCAAGGTCGTCCGCGCGTCGCGGCTGATGCACGGCAAGACTTCGCCGATAATCCATGACGGTAGGACAATCTTTGCCGGGCTGGAGAATCCATTCGAGGCGATGCGCTACCATTCACTGCTGGTCGAGCCGAGGTCGCTGCCCGAATGCCTGGAAGTGAGCGCGCGCACGGCGGAAGGCGAAATCATGGGTCTGCGCCATCAGCAGCTCTCCGTGGAGGGCGTCCAGTTCCATCCCGAATCTATCGGCACGCCGCAGGGAAAGGAGCTCTTGCGCAATTTTCTGGCGGGGGTCGGCAAGTGATCAACCTCCGGGAGGCTTTCGAGGCCGTGCTCAAGGGCCGCTCGCTCGACACCGCCGAGGCCGAAAGCGTCATGGGGGAAATTCTCGATGACGTGGTGCCCGACGCGCTCGTGGCCGGCTTTCTGGTCGCGCTCAAGTTGAAGGGTGAATCCGCGGCCGAACTCAGCGGCGGGGTGCGCGCGATGCGCAAGCGTGCGCGGCCGCTTAATCTCAATGGCGGCAACGTGCTCGACACCGCGGGGACCGGCGGCGACGGCGCCGGCACCTTCAACATCTCGACCGGTGCGGCTCTGATCGCAGCGGCGGCGGGTGTGCCGGTCGCCAAGCACGGCAATCGCGCGGTCAGCGGACGAGTGGGCGCTGCGGACGTGCTCGAGCGGATGGGGGTCAGGATAGAGCTGGACCCTGCCGGGCTCGAGCGATGCCTTAAGCGGGCCAATATCTGCTTTGTCTTTGCCCCGGCCTATCATCCGGTGCTGGCGCGGCTGGCGGTGTTGCGCCGCACGCTCGGAATCCGCACCGTATTCAACCTGATGGCGCCGATGGCGAATCCTGCGCGGCCGCGGCGGCAACTGCTGGGCGTCGCCGAGCCGCGCCTGCTGCGCCCGATGGCCGAGGCGCTTGCCGCTCTGGGCGTGGAGCACGCGATGGTGGTGCACGGCAACGACGGACTGGACGAGATCTCGATGGGGACCGCGACCGCGCTGGTCGAAGTGCGCGACGGCGAGCTGCGCGAATTCGAGATGACCCCCGAGACGTTTGGTCTCAGGGCGGCGAGTCCCGCGGAATTCCTCACGGCTGACGTGAAAGAGGCAACCGAGCTTTTGCGCCGAACGCTTGCCGGCGATCCTGGCGCCGCGCATGACGTGCTCGCACTTAACGGCGGCGCCGCGATCTATGTTGGCGGCGGGGCGGCAACGCTCACCGGCGGGGTCGATCAGGCGCACGAGATCCTGGCTTCCGGACGCGCGCTCGAGACTTTGGAAAAGCTGCGTCTGGCGAGTTTAGAGAGCGCGGCGGTGTAACGCTCGAAGAAAAGGCTCAAAACGATGGCTTCGATACTCGAGGAAATCTTCGCCGCCAAACGGGTTGAATTGCAGCGGCGTCAGTCTGCCATACCGCTGGAAGCGGTTATCGAGCAGGCGCGACGCGCGGAGTCGCCGCGGCGTTTCGTCGACGCACTGCGTGCGCATCGGCCTGCGATTATCGCCGAGGTAAAGCGCGCCTCACCGAGCAAGGGCGACATACTGCCAGGACTCGATCCGGCGGCGGTTGCGCGCGACTACGCGGCCGGGGACGCAGCGGCAATTTCGGTACTCACCGACCGGCATTTCAAGGGTTCGCTCGAAGACTTGCGGGCGGTGCGTGCGGCGGTGGATCTCCCGATCCTGCGCAAGGACTTTCTTTTTGACCCTTACCAACTCTACGAGGCGCGCGCAGCCGGCGCAGACGCAATCCTGCTGATCGTCGCGATGCTCGCCGAAAACGACCTGGCCTCGCTCGCCGCGCTCGCTCGCGAACTTGGACTGGCCGCGCTGGTCGAAGTGCATGATCGTGCGGAATTTGACCGCGCCAGAAAGCTGGGCGCCGAACTGATTGGAATCAACAATCGCGACCTTCACACCTTCAAGACCGACATAGCGACTACCGAGGAGTTGCTTCGCGGTTATGACGGAGAGGCGCTGATCGTCTCGGAAAGCGGGATTGAATCGCCCGATCATATTCGCCGGCTGCTGGACGCTGGTGCGCGCGCGTTTCTGATCGGCGAGAGCCTGTTACGCGGCGGCTCCCCGCGCGCCGCGCTATCGGCGCTGGTTGAGGCAGCAGCGGATCACGCCAGATGAGCGTACGGATCAAGATTTGCGGCATAACCCGGGTGGAGGATGCACTCGCCGCGGTCGCGCTCGGTGCCGATATGATCGGACTTAACTTTTATCCGCCAAGCCCGCGATCGCTCACGCTGGAACACGCGCAAGAGATCCGTCGTGCGATTGGCCGCCGCTGCGAAGTGGTTGGGGTCTTTGTGAACGCCGACCGCGAGTATATCGCCGAGCGGCTGGGTGCGCTGGGGCTCGACCTGATTCAGTTTCATGGCGACGAGGACGAGGCGGCGCTCGCGGGCTGGCCGGTCAGGGTCATTCGCGCGATCCGGCTCAAAGGCGAACCGATGGCAGAGCTGATCGCGCGCGCACGGGCCGACTATGTGCTACTCGACACCTTCCATCCGCAACTGTTCGGCGGGACGGGCAAGACGCGTGAATTGGACGGATTGAAAGGCCTCGATCTAGGCCGCATCTTCATTTCGGGCGGCCTCACCCCGGAAAACGTTGCCGAAGCGGCGGCTTTGCGGCCCTATGCGGTCGATGTCGCCAGTGGAGTCGAGTCGGCGCCCGGAATCAAAGACACGTTGAAACTCAGGAGCTTCATCGTCAATGCAAAATCTACCCGATAGCCGCGGACATTTCGGAGAGTTCGGCGGCCGCTACGTCGCGGAGACACTGATGCCCGCGCTATTCGAACTCGAAAAGGCCTACAAGGCTGCGCGGCGCGACCCCGCCTTTCGCGACGACCTTAAACGCTACGCGCGCGAATACGTCGGCCGCCCTACCCCGCTCTACCATTGCGCGAACCTCACGGCGCGGCTGGGCGGAGCGAAGATTTACCTCAAGCGCGAGGACCTCTGCCATACCGGTGCGCACAAGGTCAACAACACGCTCGGACAGGCGCTGCTTGCGGTTCGGATGAACAAGTCGCGCATCACGGCGGAGACCGGGGCAGGACAGCATGGCGTGGCAACCGCGACGATGGCAGCGCTGTTCAGGCGCCAATGCGAAATCTTTATGGGCAGCGTCGATGTGGAGCGCCAGGCCCTCAACGTTTTCCGCATGAAGCTCCTCGGCGCGAAGGTCACGGCGGTCGATTCCGGCAGCAAGAGCCTCAAGGATGCGCTCAATGAGGCGCTGCGCGACTGGATAGCCACCGTGCGCGACACCTACTATTTGATCGGCACCGCCGCGGGACCGCATCCCTACCCGATGATCGTACGTGATTTTCAGTCGGTGATCGGGCGCGAAGCGCGCCGCCAGGTGCTGGAAAAGGAGGGGCGGCTGCCGGACGTGCTGGTCGCGTGTGTCAACGGAGGCTCCAATGCGATCGGGCTCTTTTACCCCTTCATCAAGGAGCAGTCTGTGCGGCTGGTCGGGGTCGAAGCTGCGGGGCTGGGCCTCAGCGGTCCGATGCATGCCGCAACGATTACCGCTGGTTCCGTCGGCGTGCTGCACGGCAACCGCACATTCCTGTTGCAGGACGAGATGGGGCAGATCCGCGAGACGCATTCGATCGCCGCTGGTCTGGACTATCCGGGCGTCGGACCCGAACTCGCGTGGCTCAGGCACACCGGACGCGCCGAGTACGAAACGGTTACCGACGCCGAGGCGCTGGATGGGCTCAAGCTGCTCTCCGAGGCCGAAGGAATAATACCAGCGCTCGAGAGCGCCCATGCGATTGCTCACGCGGTGAAGCTCGCACCCACGCTCTCCCGCGATCAGGTTATGATCGTCAACCTTTCCGGCCGCGGGGACAAGGACATGCAAACCGTCGCACGCGCGCTCGGGGTGAGCCTGTGATGGAACACCAAAGCCATAGCGGCAGCCGGATTGAGGAGAAATTCAACGAATTGCGGGACCGCGGAGAAAGCGCGCTGATCCCGTACATCGTTGCCGGCGATCCCGATTTGGACACCACGCGCCGGCTGGTTATCGAACTCGAGGCGCGCGGCGCGGACCTGATCGAACTAGGGGTGCCGTTTTCCGATCCGATGGCGGATGGGCCCGCCAACCAGCGCGCCTCCGCGCGCGGACTCGCCGGAGGTGCGACCTTGCGGGCGATTCTCTCGATGGTCGCCGACTTGCGCAAGATTACGCAGATCCCCTTGATTCTCTTCGGCTACTTCAACCCGATTCTGCATTACGGATGCGCACGGCTGTGCGCCGACGCCGCCCGCGCAGGGATCGACGGCCTGCTCGTCGTCGATCTGCCGCCCGAAGAGGCCGGGGAACTGGCGAAGCCCGCCCGCGCATCAGGCATTGACCTAATTTACCTGCTCGCGCCGACCACGCCGATCGCGCGAAGCCGGACCATCGCACACTCGGCCAGCGGATTCCTGTACTATGTGTCGGTCACCGGCGTGACCGGCGCGCGCGCGCAGATCGCAGCGGACCTCGAGGCCAATGTGCGCGACCTCCGCAGCGTTACGAGCCTGCCGATCGGAGTCGGCTTCGGGATTTCGACCCCCGCCCAGGCGCGACAGGTCGCGAGCTTCGCCGACGCGGTCGTGGTCGGCAGCGCCATCTCGCAACTGATAGAGGACCATGTGGGCTCCGCGGGGCTGGTCCCGGTCGTCGGCGAATTCATCGGTGCGCTCAAGGCGGCGACGCGCAGGGCCGGAACTGGCAATGCCGTCGCAGCAGCGGAGTAGTTCGATGGCGGTTCAAAAGCAGAATCGCGTACCGGCCCCGCCAGCAATCAACTCCTCGGCGGACGACATCTGGCTGAAATGCCCTGGATGTAGGGAGATCTCCTTTCGCAAAGAGGTCGAACGCAATTTAAATGTCTGTCCCAAGTGCGAACATCACTTGCGGCTGACCGTCGAACAAAGGCTCGCGATTACCATCGACCGCGGCACCTGGCGTGAGCTGTTCGCTGATTTGGCCGTCGGAGACCCGCTCGAGTTCGTCGATACACGCCCTTATCCGCAGCGGATCGAATCGGCTCGGCAAGCCTCAGGCCGCAACGACGCCGTGGTAACCGGCACAGGTAAAATCGAAGGACGCACCGCGGCGGTGGCCGTGATGGATTTCAACTTCATGGGCGGCAGCATGGGGGTGGTAGTCGGCGAAAAGCTGGCCCGCCTGATGGACCATGCTTTGAAGCGCAGGTTGCCGGTGGTGGTCTTCTGCGCGTCGGGCGGGGCGAGGATGCAGGAAGGGGTGCTCTCTCTGATGCAGATGGCAAAGGTGTCAGCCGCCGTCGCCCGCCTGCGCGACGCGCGCATACTTTACCTGTCGGTGCTGTGCGATCCGACCACCGGCGGCGTTGCGGCGTCTTTCGCGAGCCTGGGCGATCTGAATCTCGCCGAACCCGGCGCGGTAATCGGTTTCGCCGGACGACGCGTAATCGAACAGACGACCAGCCAGCAATTGCCCGAGGATTTCCAAACCGCGGAATTTCTGCTCGCGCACGGCATGCTCGACGCGATCGTGCCTCGGCACAAACTGCGCTACACGCTGGGCCAGTTGCTCACGATGCTGCACCTGCCGGTGACGCGGGCCACGGTCCCACGGCCATCACGAGGCCGTCGCTGAGCCAGCGTGCAAGCAGGCGATTGATTAGCGCGGCCGGATTCTCATCAGGGGTTGCTTCTGCTGCAATCGCTTCGCAAATCATGGCAAACGCCACACCGTCCCGGGCCAGCGCGAGGGCGGCCCGCTCCCCGCGTTCGAGCCTGCGGTAATGCGCCCGTGAGCCCTGCCGCCAGACCAGGACGCTCGTCGGACCTGAAGGAGGCTCGATTCGGGTCCCGGTCTCTTCAGCCGCGCGCATAACGAGATCCACACACCATTCCAAATCGAGAATGCGCGATGCCGGATGCGTCCGCAGTATGAGCGCGGGCCACTCGTGGGGAGGCACCTGGCGCATCGTAGATGCATCGAGCACAGGTGCCGCGGGTCCATGGAAAACCTCCAACAGGCTGCGCTCCAACCTGGCGAGGTCGGGGAGATACGGCCATCGCCGAGAGAGGGAATGGGTGCGGATGAAGGCCGGGAGATTGCGGCCCGCATGCAGAATCGACGGCTCGGTCGGCGGATACTCGAGCAGATAGCCGGTGACCAGATTGTGAAAGTTGACGTCACCGACGATCATCAGCGTCGCCGCAAATTCTTCCTTGAGAACATCGAGAAGGCGGTAGAAATAGGCGTTCGCGTATATCTCGAGCCGCTCGCGTGCCGACAGCCGATCGTCACCGTTGAGGATCGCTTCAAGATTGCCGGGCGGCAAGCCGCCGTTCGCCGCAAGCCCTTCACCCACACCGCAAGGTGCGGCTATCAGCCGATAGAGCAGTTCCTGGAGGCGCTTGAGATCGAAATCGCCAGCTGCCGCGCGTGGCCGTTCCCTGTCCGGCTTCATCGCCATCATCGATGCGCATCGATGCCGGGTTGTGCCGCGCCTCGCATCGCCGAATCGCACCGCGATCGCCCTTCGTCTGCAACCGCCTGAAGCTCACGGAATTCAGGAATACGGTCATCCCATTCGATCAGAGTCGAGACCGCACCGAAACGCCGCACCGCGCGCTCGTACAGCCGCCAGACTTCCGCACGCACCGGATGATCGTGGGTATCGAGCAGATATCTGCCGTGGTCCTGATGGCCCGCCAAATGGAACTGCTTCACGCGCTCGACGGGCACCGAGTCGATATATTGCTCGGCCTCGAAGCCGTGATTGAAGGCATTCACGAAGATATTGTTGATGTCGAGCAGGATACCGCAGTCGGCCTCGTCTGCTACCGCACCAAGGAATTCCCATTCGGTGAGGGTCGAGCAGGCGAACGCCATGTAGCTCGAGACGTTCTCGATCAGGATGCGGCGACCCAGGATGTCCTGCACCTCGCGAAGACGTCCAGCGACGTGAGACACCACTTCTTCTGCATAAGGCAGCGGCAACAGATCGTGCAGATTGTGGCCGCCGACTCCCGTCCAGCACAGGTGGTCCGAAATCCATGCGGGTTCGAAACGGCGCGCCATAGCGTCCAGGGTCCGCAGATAGTCGTGATTTATCGGATCGGTCGAGCCGATCGAAAGCGACACCCCGTGCATCACAATCGGGTAGCGCTCGCGCACTCGCTCGAGCACTTCCAGCGGACGTCCACCCTCGACCATGAAGTTCTCGGTTATTACTTCGAACCAGTCCATCCGAGGATGGGTATCGACAATCTCAGAATAGTGCGGCCTGCGCAGCCCGACGCCAAAGCCGAGCGCGGGGAATTCGCAGTGGCTCATTTCCAGATCTCCGGCGGGCCTTCAGCCTGCTGGTGAACTATTCTTGTCGGCGTGGCCACCCTTTTGAGTGCACTCCTGCGCGCTTGCGGCCGTAATCCATCCCTTGCCCTTGCAGGCGTTCTGGCCTTTGCAACCGTTGCTCGCGGACATGCAAGAACTCTGGCCCTTGCAGCTATTGCCACCGATGCATTTCACGCCGGCCTGGTTTGCTCCCTGAGGCTTGGCCGCATCATCCGCGAAGATCGGCTGGGCCATAAACATCATTCCAACCGTTACCGCGAGCATCGCTCCCACAACTCTGCGTTTCGCCATGACATTCCTCTCCTTTCGTGAACGGGTCCCGCTATCAGGATATGGCGCGGTTTTGCAAGGAAAGACGTTTAGGGTGAAAATGCGCCAGGCAATTCTGCGACCGCGTCGAAGTCCGGCGCGACTCGCCCGATCCGTCTCCGCGGTTAGCAAGTTTTTACCCTCACCACCATCTTTTCGCGTTAGGACTTACCTCCAAACAGATGCTATGTTCGCGGTTGCAACATATGAGTGCAAGACGCTTCAGCTCCGGGGAGAAGCGACACTTGTTCGAACAAGTCGCCTTGCCGCATCTGGACGCGGTCTATACCGCGGCGCTGCGGCTGACTCACAATTCCGACGACGCTAAGGACCTGCTGCAAGACAGCATTTTGCGAGCTTACAGATTTTTCGACCAGTTCAGGCTTGGCACGAACTGCCGGGCCTGGTTGCTTACCATTCTCTACAACAATTTTCGCAACAGCTACCGCCGACGCTCGCGCGAACAATTGGCCGCGACCATAGAGCAGTTTGATCATCAGGCGGAAACCCGCAGCCTGGTTGACGATCCGCCGGTGCGCAATCCGGAAGAGTTGATCGCCACCCGCATGGCCGCGAGGCGGTTTGAGGCCGTTCTCAACTCGCTGCCCTCGGAGTTTCGGGAAGTACTGGTGCTAGTTGACGTACAGGAACTGAACTATCAGGAAATCGCCGACGTGCTCGAGATTCCGCTGGGCACTGTGAAATCTCGCGTGTCGCGGGCGCGGGCCATGATGCGCCGAGCCATGCTGAAGGGCGCAGTTTCGCGCGGCAAAACAGGCTCTTGACAGCGCTAATTAGCGAACATACTGCAATCAAATAATAGCCGGCCTCATCAGACAGTGTGACGGAAGTGATGCTTTTTCTCGTGGACGACCGCAATGGACTGCAGCGAATACGTCGATAAGTTCCTGTCTGCGCATGCGGACGGCGAGTTGGCCTCGCGTGAGCGCCGACTCGCCGAAAACCACGTTGGCGGCTGCCCCGAATGCCGGACGCGTCTGGCTGAGGAGCGGTCGCTAAAGGTTCTCGTTCGCCAGCATACGAATATCGTTAAAGTTCCCGCCGAATTGCGTCTCAGGATTCGAGCGGCGATTGGCGAAATGGCGGACCCGAATTTCATCGGCCGGAATTTCGCCCCCCGCGGGCAAGATTCGGACCGGCAATTGCTCTGGCCGGTGCGGCAAACGCGCGTCTGGGCTCCGGTTGCCGCCGCCGCGGCCGTGCTATTGTTCCTGGCCGTCTATTCCGGCCGTTCCGGGACTCCGGCGCCGACCACACAATTCCATCCGGTGCCGGTCTTCGACCTTGCGATCACGAAATACGATTCGCTCGCCAGCTATTTCGTTCCCAACGTCCCGAGCGATCGCAACGGCTCGGACTTCGCCTGGGTAATGGATCGCGAAAGCGGGCAGCCGGACGCCGGGATGCGTGAAGACATAGGGCGCTCCTATTCGGAAGCTGATATGCTTGACGATCTCTTCAATTTCGATCCGGCTGGATATCAGCTCAGCGGCGGACGCCTCGACCGTCTAGCCGACGGCCGGCCGGTGACCTATACGCTCTACCGTGGCACAGGCAACGCCATCCTCGACATCGGCCTGAAGGATCCACAGATGAGCGCGCCGGTGGGAGCCGTGTACTGGATCGGGATGCGTTCGTTTTACCAGTACAAGGGTTACAGTTTCTGCCTGACCTTCTCTCCGCCCGGCCATTTCGTTTCGATTAC
>DASPQS010000302.1:0-17572 GCA_035624865.1 Binataceae bacterium (SeqCode)
CATCAAGGCTCTCCACGGTATCACCTTCGAACCGCAAGACCCGCATGATGCGGTCGAATGGACCGGCCACTCGATGCTCTACGATTTCCGCGGCCGCCACGCCCAAGGCGAGCCGATCGAATTCCGCGTCGGGATTTACGGCACCAACATCTTCTATCAGAGCGGGACTATCGATGGCCGCTGGTTCGGCTGCATGACGCCCTTCGGCCTGCCACGTCCCGGGCAAACGAAGGTCTTCGCGATCATCTGCACGCGCAAGGTCAAGGGCGACGAAGCGTCGACAGCGGCATTCCTTCGCTCCGTCACGGAACTCGAGATGCGCGTCGTGAGCGAGGACATGCCGGTGCTCTCGACCATTCATTTTCGCCCCGGAACACTCACGCGAAGCGACCGCACCTTGGCGCGATTCCTTCAGTATTTACGCGAATACCCGCGATGCCATCCGTCAGCTGAGTTCATCGTTTAAACCTCACCTTTATAAAATGGCGCAGCAATTGACTCGTCAGGAGATCGAAGATTTTTTGTACGTCGAGGCGGCCTTGCTCGACGAGTGGCGGCTCGAGGAATGGCTCGGTCTGTTGACCGAAGATGCGGCGTACCATGTTCCGCCCACAGACCTTCCCGAGGGTGACCCCAAATCTACGCTCTATATAGTTGCCGACGATATGGTGCGAATCCGTTCCCGCGTAAAGCAGCTTCTCGGCAAATCGGCATGGGCCGAGAATCCGCCCTCACGCACTCGCCGAATGATAAGCAATGTCCGAGTGCTCGGGGTCAACGGGGACGAAATTCGGGTAACCGCAAACTTCGTTGTCTACCGGATGCGTTTCGAACTGGTCGATACTTACATCGGCCGTTATGAGTACACCCTCGTGCGCCGCGATGGCGGATTCAGGATTCGCGAACGCAAGGCTGTCCTGGACCTCGAAGCATTGCGTCCCCACGGCAAAGTCAGCTTCATCCTGTAACGCAGCCCGTATTGCAGGTGACTGTGCCCTCCGGCCGGTGTCTCAAGTACCATCCGGCCAGGGGCGCGCGGAAAGGAGTTTACAGATGGCGATCAAACTCGAGGACTACGCACACAAGTACAAGCATGCAAGGTTGGAACGGCGCAACGGCATCCTTCAGGTCACGTTCCATAGTGACGGCGGCGAACTTCTCTGGGGCGGCGGCCCCCATGAGGAGCTTTCTTATCTGTTCGCCGATATCGCTCGCGACTTTGACAACCGGGTGGTCATCCTGACCGGCACCGGCGAGACGTTTTGCGCCAATCCTCCACCGGCCGGTGGCATGGCAATGAGCACCGTCGCCTGGGACCGCGTGTACAACGACGGCAAGCACCTGCTGATGAACCATTTGAACATCGAAGTGCCGATGATTGCGGCGGTCAACGGTCCTGCCCATCGTCATGCGGAGATCGCGCTGCTCTGCGATATCGTGCTTGCGGCCGAGCACGCCACTTTCCAGGACAGCGCTCACCTTCCAAACGGTGCCGTGCCGGGCGACGGCGTTCACGTGGTGTGGCCGCTGCTGCTCGGACCTAATCGCGGGCGTTACTTCCTGCTGACCGGACAGACACTCCACGCTAAAGAGGCGCTCGCGATGGGAGTTGTAAACGAGGTATTGCAACGCGAATGGCTCCTGCCGCGAGCGTGGGAATTGGCAGAGCAGATCGCGGTCCGGCCTGCGCTCGCGGTACGTTACGCGCGAGTGGCCCTGACCCAGGTTCTAAAGCGCCTGATGCTCGACAACCTCGGCTACGGCCTCGCCCTCGAAGGATTGGGCGCCGCGGCGAACCTTTCCTCCGGCCGGCGTTAGTTGGTTGCGGCGAGTTCTGCCCGCTTCACCCTCCGCTCAGCCTGGCGTACTGGTCGAGCACCGGCATCACCGTATCCGCCCCCGCGGGAGGCAGGAAGAAAACCGATCGCTCAACTCCGGCGGCTTCATATTGATCGATTACTTTGCGCTCTGCCGGCGCTGCGAACGCGGTGATCGAGATTGTTCCGGGATCGCGCCCCGCCTGTTCGGCGCACCGCCGCAACTCGCCAATTTGTCCGACCAGGTCGCTCCCTCGGCCCGCGTTCGGCAACCAACCGTCACAGTATCTGACCACGCGTTGCAAGCCGCGCGGCCCGTGGCTGCCAAGCAGGATCGGCGGATATGGGCGCTGCACCGGCTTGGGCCAGCACCATACCCGGTCAAACTTGACGAACTCGCCTTGGTAGCTCGCCTCGTCCCTGGTCCACAGCTCTTTCATCCCCTCAACGCGCTCTCGCAGCAGCTTCCAGCGCGACTTGAATGCGGTCCCGTGGTTCTCCATCTCCTCGGCATTCCATCCGCCACCGATGCCGAAGATCACCCTGCCATTGGAGGCGAGGTCCACGCTTGCCACCTCTTTCGCAAGCACAATCGGATCGCGCTCGATCACCAGGCAGATTCCGGTCGCAAGTTTCAGTTTTTTGGTTGCCGCAGCCGCCATCGTCATCGCCACGAACGGGTCGATCGTATGTGAATACTCGCGCGGAAGCTCGCCTCCGCGGGGAAACGGTGTTCGGCGTGAAGCCGGAATGTGCGTATGCTCGGGGAAGAAAATCGATTCGAAGCCCCGCTCCTCCGTTGCGCGCGCCAGTTCATCAGGACGAATCGCATAATCGGTCGGAAAAATAGCGACGCCGTACTTCATGCTCCACCTCGCCGGTTGGCCGGGATGTATGTGTCTGCTCTATCAAAATTCCCTCGAGTGCGGTATGAGCGTCCTTGTCAGGCGATTGCTGCCGTGACCGCTGCGGGACGACCCGCGGCGCCCATGGATGGACCGCAAGCAGCTCGCGAACCTCGATCGAGCGTGAGGATCGGTTATGCCAAGAATCCCTTATGTTGAAAAGGAAGCTGCAACCGGCGAACTCAAAAAACTCTACGACGGTTTCGAGGAGCAGTTCCGCGTTCGTGGCATCCCCAATGTCGTCAAGGCACTGGGCAACAGCCCCGGTCTCGCCACCCGCGTATTCCCGCTCGCGAACTACTTCATGACTCAGTCGTCGCTGGAGCCGCGCCTGCGCGAACTCGCCGTGCTTATCCTGATGAAGCGGCTTGATTGTGAGTACGGCTTCGTCCGGCACATTGAGATCGCCGAGCGGGTCGGGCTTTCTCGCGCGCAGATCGATGCCGTCGGGTCCTACAGCACGAGTCCGCTCTTCACCGACGACGACAAGTTGATCCTTCGTTATGCCGAAGAGCTGACGACGAAGGCGCGCGTGGACGATAACCTCTTCTCGCAGGTCGAAAAACTCATCGGCCGCCAGAATATCGTGGAACTCACGGCTGCTACGGCTTTTTGGAACATGATGGCGCGCAATCTCAACGCCCTGCAGGTGGGTCTCGAATCCTAGGCGCCCACCCGCCACGACGTTGCGGGGGTTCTGACAATTCGGCGGCGCAGCCCGTGCCTACCGTTCGAACGACGGTCCCGAAAAACGCGAGGCGCCGAGTTGCCCTGTGCGCAAGCGCGCGTTGCCGGTGTTGATGCCGCCATCGACCACCATCGCGGCGCCTGTAACCCATTCCGCTTCGTCGCTGGCCAGAAACAGCGCCATCGCCGCGATATCCTCCGGCCTACCGGCCCGCGGAATCGGCTGCATCTTCGCCATCATGCGCGTGACTTCTTCCTCGCCGCCCTTCACTCCGCGGTAGGTCAGTGGCGTAACCACGCCGCCAGGACAGATGCAGTTTACGCGGATACGGTCATGGCCGAGTTCGATCGCCGCGGTCTCGGTGAGGTTGATCACCGCCGCTTTGGCCGCGCTGTAGGCGTGAATGCCCGCCATGCCGCGAAGACCGGCAACCGAAGCGGTGGAAATAATCGAACCGCCGCCCCGCCTGCGCATCGGCTCGATCGAGTGCTTGATGCCGAAGAACACCGCGCGCGTCAGAATCGCGAAAGTCTTGTCCCAGTCCGCGGCGGTAATGTCTTCCAGACGCCCAATCGCACCGCCAACGCCCGCATTGTTGTACGTAATATCAAGCCGCCCATATTCCTTGACAGCGCGATCGATCATCGACTTGATGTCCACCTCGCTGGTGACATCGGTGCGTTGAAAGACTGCCCGTCCGCCATTGACCGCGATTTCCGAAATGACGGCTTCACCGCCTTGCGAGTTCAGGTCGGCAACCACTACCGCAGCGCCTTCCTGCGCGAAGCGGATCGCCGTTGCGCGTCCCATCCCGCTGGCTGCGCCTGTGATAACTGCAACTTTTCCGTCTAATCTGCCCATTGCCGCGCGGCTCCCTCTCCAAACTTTCCCGTCCCTCAATAGCAGGAAATCTGCTTTCTGGGGTAACGTCAGTTGCAGATCGCAAAACGCTTCTCATCGATTCAGCGCTGAAGCACGCCACCCGCAATCTCGGTTCCCTCCATTAACAGAACGGCTCCGTCACTTTTCTCCAGGATGTCACGCGCGCACTCGAGTCGCCCGCTGATTTTCGCGTTCGCAAATCGCACGTTACCCTGGGCCCGGAACCGCTCGCAGAGCAGCACATCGCCCGTGACCGTCATACCCTCTGCCGACAGCGCGTCGCCGGTGACGTTCTCGAAGGTGCCCGCGTCGCAATCGAGGTTTTTGCCAATGCTCGCGCCTGTCAACGCGACCTCGCCTTTTGCCGTGAATCCGTCGCCGAGGAGAATGCTGCCACCGACGGTTACAGCGTTGCCGCATAGCGCGACGCCGCTCGGATTCTCGAAAGTACTATCGGTGCAGCACAGGTCGGACCCGATTCCGGCCCGCGCGATTCGCACCTCGCCTGCGCTGCGGAATCCTCCGCTCAAAATGATACCGCGCCCTATGCTCGCGTCTTCCGCGGAGAGGGCGATCGCCTCCGCATTTTCGAACGTTCCCCCGCCGCAATGGAGAGCGCCCGCGATTCTCGCGCTGTCTAACCGCACGGCGCCCCTTGCAAGAAACCTCGTGTGCATGCGGACGCTGCCGGCTGTCGACAGTCCATTCGCGTCAACCGCGTCGCCGCCCGGATTCTCAAAAATTCCGCCGACGCAATTGAAGTCGCCGTCGATGGTCGATTTTGTGAGCACCACCGCGCCCTTTGCGCAAAACCAATCACCCATGAAAACGTTGCTTCGGATTCTCGCGCCCTCGCCCGACAACGCAGTGCGGCCAGGATTGGCGAATGTTCCATGTGCACAATAAAGCACGCCACCTATCTCTGCTCGCGCTAGGCTTACTTCGCCTGCCGCCTTGAACGCATTGTTCAACAGCACGTGACTGCCGACGATTATTTCTTCGGCTGAAAGCGCTCGACCCTCGAAATTTTCGATCGTGCCGTGGGCGCAGCAAAGCAGGCCGCCGACCCGGGCGCGCACCAGGCTGACCTCGCCATACGTCTTGAATCCGTTGCCCAGCAGAACGTGGCCTCCGATCGCCGAACAGTCGAGCTTCAACGCACCTGCACCGGGATTTTCAAACGTGCCGCCGATGCAGGAAACATCGCCATTGATTAGGGTATTACTCAGAATCACCGCGCCTTTTGCATGAAAGCCGTCGTTCAGATATGCGCTACCGCCAACCCGAATCCCCTCCGCTTCCAGACCGTTCGCGAAAGTTCCACCGCGGCACACCAGGTCACCACCGATATGCGCACACGCCAGCCGAACCACTCCTCGTGCCACGAACGCGGCATCAAGGAGCACATCCGACTGCGCGTCAAGGGAACGCGCATCCACGCCTGCGACATCACTGCCGGTCAGACGAATTGAGTGAATCCGCGCGCTGTTTAGCTTTATCGGGCGCTCAACGTGGCATCCCTCGAAAGTTAGCGGATGAACCACCTCTGCACCGCTGAGATCCAGATCGCCGCTTATCCTGGCACCTACTATGCGGATGCCCGCAGAATGAACCGGCCAGCTGGGATTGGTTCGGGCTGCTAACGTGCTGATGATCGCGCCGGATAGGGTCCGCCGCTCGTCCCAGTTCTTTCCATCATCGCGTGGATCGTTACGCGCCGCTTCAGCAGATCGATAATCCGCCAATTCGCCCTTCGCCGCAGACTCGATCAACAGGACTTCAGCGGGGCTCGGTATCAGTTCGTGCGCCATCCGGGCGAACGATACACCAATGGCTCGCGCTCCCGATAACAGCTGAGTGGCAGGCGCCACTCAGCTGGGCGTCAAATGCCAGATCTCGCGTGCATACTCGGCGACCGTGCGGTCGCTGGAAAACCTGCCGATGCGGGCGATATTGAGGATCGCCTTCCTGGCCCAGACTTCGGGTTGAACGAACTGCCCCCCGATCTCTGCCTGAGTATCGATATACGATCCGAAATCAGCCAGCAGAAAGTAGTCATCTCGCCCCAGCAGCATGTCTCGAATCCATCTAAACAGCCCTGGCTCTCTCGCGCAGAAGCGATCCGATGCCAGCTCGTCTAGTACCCGTCGCAGGCGCGGGTCGGCCTGATAGTACTCGAAGGGATGGTAGCCGCCGTTGGACTGCAACTCTTCGATCATCTCGGCCCTAAGACCGAAGATAAATATGTTCTCCGCACCCACCGCCTCGTGGATCTCGATGTTGGCGCCGTCGAAAGTGCCGATCGTCAAGGCTCCATTCATCGCGAACTTCATGTTGCCCGTGCCCGACGCCTCCTTGCCGGCGGTCGCGATCTGCTCCGAGACATCTGCGGCCGGAATGATCCTCTCTGCCAGCGAAACTCGATAGTCCGGCACAAAGGCCACTCTTATCAATCCGTGGGTCCGCTGGTCGTTGTTGATCACCTCACCGAGGTTGTTGATCAACTTGATAATCATTCTTGCCGCCCAGTACCCAGGCGCCGCCTTGCCCGCCAGGATGTATGCGTGGGGTGCCGGCGGTTCGATCCGATCCTCAACAAGGCTCAGGTACTGATGTACGATTCCCAGCGCCATCAGCAATTGGCGCTTGTACTCGTGAATGCGTTTCGCTTGAACGTCCACGATGCCCGCCGGGTCGATGTCGACTTGCGCGGTGCGCCGCACCATCGTTGCCAGGCGCTCCTTGTTGGCCCGCTTGATCGCCATTACCTTGGCCTGAAAGGCGCCATCGCCGGCAAACGGCTCGATGCCCCGCAGTCGCTCGAGTTCGGTCGCCCAGCCGGTACCGATCGTATCGTCAAGCAACCTGGCCAGACCGGGATTGGCCATCAGCAGCCACCGCCGCTGCGTCACGCCGTTGGTCTTGTTGCTGAAGCGCTCTGGCCACAGCCGGTTAAATTCCGGAACGAGCCGCGTTTTAACCAGCTCCGAATGGAGCTCCGAAACCCCGTTGATCGCGTGGCTGCCGACGATCGCCAAGTGCGCCATCCGGACCTGGCTCTCGTAACCGTCTTCGATGATTGAGACACGGTGCCCATCACCGTTGGTCACACTGGCCGCTTCCGTAAGGAAGCGCCTATTTATCTCATAGATAATCTGAAGATGTCGCGGTAGGACGCGCTCGAGCAGGCTAACCGGCCATCGCTCCAGTGCCTCCGGCATCAGCGTGTGATTCGTGTACGAGAAAGTAGAACGGGTAATCTCCCAAGCGGTGTTCCATTGCAGATCCAGCTGATCCACCAGCACGCGCATCAGCTCGGCGATCGCCAGGGCCGGATGAGTATCGTTGAGCTGGATCGCCACCTTTGACGGGAAATCCCTGAAATCGTCTTCGCCGCGCCGCTGGAAACCGCGCACAATGTCGCCGATCGCGCAGGCCACGAAGAAATACTCCTGCAACAGCCGCAACTCGCGCCCGGCCTGAACCGAGTCAGAAGGGTAGAGCACCTTCGAGATGGTCTCCGAAACCATCTTCTGCTCGACCGCCTTGACGTAATCCCCGGCGTTGAAGATTTGCATGTCGAACTCGTCCGAGGCGCCGGCCGAATATAACCGGACGAAATTCACCGTCCGGCCGCCATAGCCGCAGATCGGCAAGTCCGAAGGCACTCCGACAAGCAGGCGATAGTCCACCCAATGCGGACTGTATTCGCCATTGCGGTTGAAGCGATGCTCAATACGGCCGTAGACCGGTATCAGGCAGGATTCCTCCGGTCGTGGCACCAGCCAGGGTGAGCTGTCGCGCCGCCAGCTGTCCGGACGCTCGACCTGATAGCCGTCGCTTATTTCCTGTCGGAACAGTCCGAATTCATAGTTAATGCCGTAGGCATATCCGGGCATGTCCAAAGTGGCGAGCGAATCGAGAAAGCACGCGGCTAGCCGGCCTAGGCCACCATTGCCAAGCGCCGCATCTGGCTCCTCGTCGAACACCATTTGCAAATCGATTCCGTTCCTGCTGAGCAGTTCTCGACATATGTCGATCACACCAAGATTAAACAGATTATTTTCGAGCGACCGCCCTATCAGAAACTCGAGCGAGAGGTAGTAAAGCTTCTTCGCGTTTTTGCTTTCTATCCGCGCCTGTGTTCCCAGCATCCGTTCGACCAGCATGTCGCGCACTGCAAGCGCCGTCACACGATACCAGTCGCGTTTGCTTAATTGCCCTCTCCGCTTGGCCAACGAGAACCGCAGATGGTGTTCAATCAGGCTCGCGAAGAGAGTGCTGGTATTGTCTGAGAGCGGGGGAACCGCCATTCTCTCGTCAGCTCTCGAAAAATCGCGCCGAAAGTTACGTAAACATTTCGGCAATCTTACGGTGCGACCTGAGCTTCACTCCTTTTTGGCCTTTTGCCCGCAGCGATCGTCAACACTTCGGCAGGCACCATATCTACCATTAAAGACTATCATAGCCTAAGCTTACGCCGAAGAACATTTGCCACTTAGTTCGGTGGCTTCGTCTTTTCTTCGTAAACGAATCGCTATTGAGGCAAATCCGTTCAACGGGAGAGCCGGGAACGGAAACTCAATTCGTGTCAGGCTCGCTAGTAGGACTTTGCGTAAACTCCATGAAATGCCAACTACCCGAAGTCGGACCGACCGGTATCCTCTCCCGATGCTTTGCCCCAACTTCTAAGCTCCCCTGCGGCAACGAGCCAGGCAAGGATCCAGCTTGGCTACCGAAGATATTTTTCAACAGTCCTATGGTGCGAAGCGCTCACAGGTCCATTCGGTCAGCAGTTTCATCAGCCGCGGACGAGGGTCACCAAGTTGCGATCTCGTCCCGCCGGCGCGCATGAAATGGTCCGCGCCCTCGATAAACTCAACCCGCTTGTCGCTAGCCCCCGACTGCTCAAACTCCGTGCGCACGTCCGAAAGAAAGATATCCTGGTCGGCGTTAGCGCCGACCACAAGCGTCGGCACTTTCACCTTTGGAAGGTTCCGAGCCAGATTCGCATAGGAACTCAGTCCAGACCACGTCGACAACCAGGCGTCAGGCGTGACGACGTGACCCAGGCCAAAAGCATGGTAGTTGAACAGTTCCGGACGGGCAGCAAAGATCGACCCTACCACGCGTTCCGACGGGTCCAGCGAGAGATCGAAGTAGTTGGGATTCGCCAGCGTGCGATACACCACCAGGATCCGCGGCGCCATCATTCGCCGCTGCACAAGCACGCGGGAATCCGTCGGCGACTTCGCAAAGTCCGCGCCCTTGGCGGCTCCGCGGGCGTTCTGCGCGTCGGCGATATGGCTGTGGGCGATCGCATCAATCCGCGCAACGCGCGCGCGTTGCGCTTCGCGGTAGCGCACGAGCCATTGAGGGTCATAGCGGGTCTCGGCCGGTGGCATTCTGAAACCGTTTCGCTCGTCGTACAGATCCAGCGCCGGGTCGGTCGCGAACGGATTCCCTTCGTCCGCCACCGCCGCATCGATTGAACCCATCAGCACCTTTCCCTGTCCGGGATGGGCCGCGAGCACGATAAAACCGTCCGCGGTGGGGAAATCGAACTGGTTCAGGTCTGGCGGGCCACCTCCCGGAGGCGTCGAGACCCGCGAACCCTTGGGCAAACGCGCCTCGGCGTCGTAGTAGGCGAAGAGCGACCCGCCGCCCGAATTCCCGAGCATCACGATATGCTCGAAGCCCTGCTCCTCGCGCAGATAGCGAATGCCTGCCGCGAGGTCGATCAGCAGATTCTCATGCAGCATCATCGAGTCGTTGTTGAGATAGCGCGTGTTCTGGGCGAAGGCAGCGAAACCCGCTTCGACCCAGAAGGGAATCGAGTAATGTTGCGCGAAATCAGCCCGCGGATGCGCCATGATGACGACGGTGCGCGGCTTGCGATTGGGCGGCAGATACAGCAAGCCCCGCGATTTCACGCCGTCCGCGGCGTATAGTTGCACGACCGTCTGGCGAACGGCCGGATCGATATCACCAAAATCTATGGGGTAGCGGGTCTGATAATCTGCAGGCGCCTTCGGCATCTTGGAACCCTCCTGTGCGACACGCACCGGACTGATTGTCTACCATAAGCAGCGCCGACGTGATGAATAGTGCGAGGCCAGCGCCGCAACGGCGCGGGCCTTACTCGAGCGTCCGCAATGTGCAACTCTTGGAGATTCGGAGTGCTTTTCGGTGAAGACAGGAATAATCGGCGCCCGAGGCGTCGGCAAATCGACCGTGTTTCACGCCCTGACCGGGCTTGCTCCGCTTCCGGGTCAGGCCGACGCGAAAAATCGTGCCCGTTTCGGCCAAATCAAAGTCGCGGACCCGCGCCTTGACTTACTCGAAGCGACATACGGATCGAAAAAAAAGGTCCCGGTCGAGCTGACTGTGCTCGACTTCGCGCCCAATCCCAAGGAACAAAAGGAGGGCGCGGCGCTTGACCCCAGCCTCCTGCCCATGATTCGCGACGTCGACGCGCTCCTCATGGTGATTCCGGATTTCGCCGGACGGCAGATACCACTGGCGCCCGCGGTCGAAAGCGTCGACGGCGAATTGATCTTCGCCGATTTCGATCAGGCCGAACGCCGACTCGAGCGGCTGAAAAAAGAGAAGGGCCCCGTCGATTTCGAACGAACGGCGCTCGAGAAATGTCTCAAATGGCTCGAAGAGGGCAGGCCGCTGCGTTTGCTCGATTTGACCGCGCAGGAGATGCAGGCTTTCTCGAGTTTCGGTTTCCTTTCTCGAAAACCCGCAATCGCCGTGATCAATTGCGACGCCGATCGCGCGACCGCCGAACTGTCGGCCGCCGAGAGCGCTACTTTGAAGTCTCGCGGCGTCGACGTCTTCAGACTCGCCGCAAGTTTCGAGGCCGAGTTGTGGGAGCTCGACAGCGCAGGCCAGCGCGAACTGCTCCACGAGGCCGGGCTCGAAGCTCCGGCCCGCGACCGTCTGATCGCCGCACTCTATCGCGACCTGGGGCTGATTACCTTTTACACGGCGGGAGAACCGGAGGCGCACGCATGGTCGCTGCGGCGCAGCGCGACTGCGCTCGAGGCGGCCGCTCGCATCCATTCCGATATCGCGCGCGGCTTTATCCGGGCCGAAGTCGTCAGCTACGAAGATTTTGCGGCGCTCCGCTCGGATGCGAAGGTCAAGGAAGCAGGCAAACTCCGGCTCGAGGGACGTGACTACGTTATGCAAGACGGCGACATTATTCACGTCCGGTTCAAAATCTGATCGCGCATAGCGACGCATCGCTCTCGTAAGACCGCGGCTTCGCCTTATCAGCACCGCACGTGTGAGGCTTGACCCGCCTTGCGCTGCTGCCGTGCGGCTGAAAGAATGACGCGAAGGCGCTTCCGGCGCGCCTTAGTCGCGGACCTTCGCATCTAATGCGTCGAGTTGAAACCCTCATAATCTTCCTCGCCCTGGCTTTCTACGTATGGTTCCTCCATCGCTTTGGCACGCATGACGTATGGCATTACGTGCAGCTGGTCGGATGGGGCCTCGCCGTTACGATTGCGCTCGAATCGGTGGCTCGTGTCGCCAACACGCTCGGGTGGCGGGTAACGATCGAGAATTATCCAAGCAAATTGCGTTTTGGTGAACTATTCGTCTCGCGGATCGCTGGTGAAGCGATCGACTACGTCACACCCTCAGGTCAGTTGGGCGGCCAATTTGTAATGGCAATGATGGTGCGCCGGAAACTGGCGATGGCGATCGGGCTGGCCACGGTTGTCATAGCCTCGCTGGCGGAGGCCCTCGGCCAAATCGGCTTTATCAGCGGAGCACTGCTCACCTCGCTGCCCTTCGAAGCCGAGCTGCATCGCCTTATGTGGCCGCTGATGGGCGGATTCGCGATCGCACTCGGACTCGCCGCCGGCTTCTTTTATGTACAGTTGAAACACCCGTTCTCCCAACTCTGGAAGGCGGCGGCCAAACTTGACCTGGCTCATCTGGCGAACCCCGAAATAAAGGCTGCCGCTAACGAAGCCGATTCCATTCTCATTGACTTTTACGCGCGCCATCGCTGGCGCCTCGTCGCTGCCTGCCTCTGTTATATCGTGGCATGGAGTATGGGACCCGCCGAGATCTTCATCTTGATGAAATTTCTCCACCAGCACGTGACTTGGGTTGTCGTCCTGCTCATCGAGGCCGTGGGATTGCTGATTGAGCGGGCGACGTTCCTTATTCCGGGCAAGCTGGTGAGCCAGGAGGGGGGCAAGGCCCTGATTCTCTCGCTCTTGGGCTATCCGGCCGACCTCGGTTTCGCCATCGGCTTCCTGCGCCGCTTAAAGGAAATGGCCTGGGTGGCATTCGGATTGCTCTGCCTAATCATGCACCGCATGGTGACGCGACCGGCTTATGGCGCAATGGCCGCAGCCGGCGAAAATGTAATCGAGATGCAAGGCGCCCAAGGAGGGCAATCTCTGTGAAAATTCGCGTAGCCGCTATTGCGGCAATGCTGACGTTTAGCGGGGCCACCAGCCTCTATGCAGGCGTGGTGGTCGACGAACAACAGGTGATCGATTCGGGCAACGGTCAACCCACCTCCCAAAACGTCACCCTAATGATCGAGGGGAACAAGCAAAAGACTCAGGTTGGCGAAAACACC
Source organism: Binataceae bacterium (SeqCode) (assembly GCA_035624865.1). Lineage (GTDB taxonomy): Bacteria > Desulfobacterota > Binatia > Binatales > Binataceae > JASHZA01. The sequence goes on from DASPQS010000302.1 coordinate 12,907, forward strand.
ATGGTTGTCGACCTCGACAAGGGCACGCGGACCGTTATGAATTCCGGGCAACGCACGTTTATCGAGCTCCCGTTTCCGCCAAACCGCCCAATGGCCGCCAACATGAGTCCGATGACGTTCAAGAAGACCGGAGGCCACGCGACCGTAGCCGGTTATTCATGCGACGAATACACCGGCTCGGCCTCGATGGGCGGCAACCAATCGAGTTTGAAAGCTTGCTTCTCGACCGGAGCCCCGGGCGCTTCGGATTTTACTGCCTTCAACAAAAGGATGGCGGAGAAGGTCAAGGGCACTGCCCTCGAGATGATGGGCCGCCTGCCTGACGGTGCGCCGCTCCAGCTCGAGACCACCACCAAGATAACCCACGTCTCGATGCCCGGAATGTCCCCGGATCAGACAGCGAAGATCAACGATATGCTGGCCAAGCGCCCACCGACCGTCACCCACATGACGGTCACTAAAATTTCCACCAGAAAGCTGTCCGCCGACACCTTCAGCGTTCCGGCTGGTTATACGAAGCAACAGATGGGACAGGGCCCAGCGCCCGCCATGATGGGCAAGCCTGCAGGCCCGCCGGCCGCAGGTGGATCAAACCCGCCGATAAAAGTTCCGGAATAGCCCTAGCCAAAAAAAGCGTGGCGCGCCTTTCAACGCGCCACGCTCGCAACTCCCGACGCGCCGGCCCGACACGGACCGGCGTTTCCATTTCCGAACTACGCCGACGGCTGGGCTGAAGCCGATGCCGCCTGTGCCGGAGCGTTCAACGCCGCGCACGCATAGCGCAGCCACTTGACGCTCGACAACTCGTCCTCGGCGAAGAGCCTGACCAGTTCCTTGGTCTCGAGATCTTCTTTGATAGACTCGGAAAGGTCGAACAACGGCTTGATCGCCGCTTCCGCGTCGGGCACGAGCGCCGCAAAGCGCAGCAGCTTCTCGTTGTCCGCCATATTCTGATCGCTCACGCATTCCGAGAACTTGCGGCTTTCCTCGGTAACCTCCGCCCGGCATTCCGCCCCGAGTTCGCGCAGGCGCTGCTCGAATACGCGTCCGTGATAGCTCTCGCGCTCTGAGATCATCTTGAGCCCGCTCCGGATGCAATCCGTCTTGCAGGCTTTGACCCAGTTGGCGAACGCGACCCCGGCGTTACTCTCCGCTACCCGGGCCTTGTCGAGGAAGCTGACAATTGCTTCCCGTTCCGACCCGTAGGTCTTGCCCATGCAACGGAATCCCCCGTGCCTCGATCCGTTGGCTCCTGCGGCGGATCCCTTCTCGATCTCCGCCATCTCACATTCGAACGTCTCCTCGTTGATAATCCCGGCGCGATAGGCGCGCAAAAGCTGTTTGAATTCGAAGTCCCGGTTCATCGCTTGCCCTCCGTCGGCACAAGTGGCCGTTCTTGGCACAGCTAACGATATTTCCGGTTGCTTGAAGCTGTCAATCGGCTAAAACTAGCCCATCCTCTCCCCTATCGAGGCCGCGATGAGCGAATTCACTCACAAGTTCGTGCAAACCAACGGCATCCGGATGCATCTGGTCGAAGCCGGGAGCGGCTTCCCGATTGTGATGTGCCATGGGTTCCCCGAACTTTGGTATTCGTGGCGCCATCAGATTCGCGCCCTCGCCGACGCCGGCTTTCGCGCGATCGCGCCCGATCAGCGCGGCTACGGCGACACCGACGCACCCGCGCCGATCGAAGCGTACACTCAGCGCCAGCTTGTCGCCGACATCTCCGGGATGCTCGACGCGCTCGGTATCGCCAAATGCGTCATCATCGGCCACGACTGGGGCGGCGCAGTCGCGTGGAACGCCGCGATGACGGCGCCGGATCGGATCGATCGCGTGATCGGCGTTAACACACCTTTCTTCCCGCGCGGTCCGATGAAGCCCACCGACATGATGAAGGCGATCGCGCAGGGCAACTTCCACTACATCCTGTACTTCCAGACCCCGGGCGTGGCCGAGGCCGAACTCGAGCGCGACGTGCGCCGTTCGCTCAACGGGTTCTATCAGGAGCCGCGCGATTTCGGCGGCACCATCGACACCAGCGCTCCCCCGGGAGTATTCGGACCCGCCGGCGGTGGTATTCTCGACCGCCTGCCCGATCGTCCGCATGGTTCGTTTCTCACCGCCGAGGATTTTGAAGTCTTCGTCAAGGCCTTCCAGAAGAGCGGTTTTCGCGGCGGTCTTAACTGGTACCGATGTATCGACCGCAGTTGGGAAGAAAGCGCGGGGCTCGAGAACCGGGTCAATCAGCCGGCGCTGATGATCACGGCGGAACTCGACCCAGTGCTGCGGCCTGAGCTATGCGCCGGGATGGAGGCGTTCGTGCCGAACCTGCGCAAGACCGTGCTGATCAAAGGTTGCGGTCATTGGACTCAGCAGGAAAAGCCGGCCGAGACCAACGCCGCAATCCTGGAGTTCCTGGCGGATATGAAAAAATGACCGGAGACCCTTCCTAGAACCTGTCCTTCAATTCGCGCGCCTTCGCGAATATCGCGACCGCATCGTCGCCTATCGACGGATCGATCTTTCTGAGGCTCGCCTGCAACTCCGCACTGTCCGTCCGCAGGAACGGATTGATGCGCTTCTCCTCGCCGATCGTCGAAGGGATCGTGTACTTCCCCTCCGCGCGCGTCTTTCGCGCCCATTCGTATTTGCTCTTGAGCGCGTCGTTACTGGGCTCGAGCGTGAGCGCGAAACGGAGATTCTTCTCCGTGTACTCATGCCCGCAGTAAACCTGGGTCCCGTCCGGCAGCGCCGCGAGCTTGGCCAGCGAGTCGACCATCGTCTGCGCCTTGCCCTCGAACACCCGGCCGCATCCCGCGATAAACAGCGTGTCTCCGGTAAAGACCGCGTTGAGCTGCGGAAAATGATACGCGATATGGCCGTTGGTATGCGCCGGAATCCCGATTACGCGGCCGCGCAGCGCTCCCACCTCGACCGTATCGCCGTCGTCCACCGGATGGGTCTGCGCGGGGATGCGTCCTCTTTCTCCGCGCGCACCATAGACGCGCAGCCCCGGAATCGCGCGCACTAGGTCCTCGTTTCCGCCCACATGATCGAAATGATAGTGCGTCGGCAATACCGCTATCAGCTTGAGCTTGCGCCGCTCGACCTCGGCCATCACCTTGCCGGCCTCGGCGCAATCGACCACGCCGCATTCGCCGCTCGTGTCATCGACGACCAGGTAAGCGTAATTGTCGGAAAGTTGCGGCACCGCAATGATCGCCATCGAGATTTCCTCCTTGCTCCGAGCGGCTCACGCACCGACGATATTGTAGCCCATGTCCACGTATACCGTCTGGCCCGTGACGCCCGACGACATGTCGCTCAACAGGGTCGTCGCCATGCGGCCGACCTCCTCGGGCCTCATCGCGCGCTTAAGCGGCGATCGCTCCTCTACCTCATGCGCCATCGTATGGTAGTCGCGGATAGCCGACGACGCGAGGGTGCGCGCGGGCGCCGCGCTGAGCGCGTTGACCCGTATATTCTTGGGTCCCAGATCGAGCGCGAGATAGCGCACGCAGGCTTCCAGCGCGGCCTTCGCCACGCCCATCACGTTGTAATTCGGAATCGCGCGCACCGCGCCGATATAGCTCATCGTCACGATCGAACCGCCGCCCCGCGCCTCCATCAACGGCTCCGCCGCCCGCGCCAGCGCCACCAGCGAATAGGCGCTGATCTCCATTGCCAGCCCAAAGTTGGCTCGGCTGACCTTGAGAAACCGATCGCGCAGATCCTCGCGCGCCGCGAACGCCACCGCATGCACCATCAGGTCGAGTCCGCCCCACTTCTCCCGCAGGTTCGTGAACACGCCTTCGATATCCGCGTCCTTGGTGACGTCCAGTTCGCCCGCGACATGCGCGCCAATCTCCGCGGCCAGCGGACGCACGCGCTTCTCCAGCACCTCGCCTTGGTAGGTGAGCGCTACCTGCGCGCCCTGCGTAGTCAGTTCCTGCGCGATCGACCAGGCGAGGCTCTTGTCGTTGGCTACGCCGATCACCAATGCGCGCTTGCCGTCCACGATTCCCATCCGCACTCTCCTCCCGTCGATTAAACGGATCCGCCCGTTGAAACAGCCGTGTCAGGGCTTGCTACACAACTCTGCTCGCGCCGCGCGGTCAGAATCCGCGACCCGAGAATCATACAACTATTCGGGCGCGAACGCAGACCTTCGAGGGCCGCTGCACCCTACTGGTCCCGTCGCAGCGCGGGGTGATATACGAAGGGCAGGGCTCTTTTGCGATAGGCCGATGCGCTGCGCGAAGTGCAACACCGACAATCGGGACACCGCGAAGTTCTGCGACAAGTGCGGCGCACGACTCTCCCCCCGATGCCCTTCGTGCAGGGCCGAAAATCGTCCCGACGCAAGGTTCTGTGACTCGTGCGGCGCGGCGTTCGGAGCATCAGCGACGGCCGCATCGCGTAAGCCGGACGATGCGCCAATACGAGTAGCCGAAGCATCCTCGCCCGAAAATCTCGAGGGGGAGCGCAAGACGGTCACGGCGTTGTTCGCCGACATCAAAGGCTCGACCGAGCTGATGGAGGATCTCGATCCCGAAGAAGCGCGTGCGATCGTCGATCCGGCCTTGAAGCTGATGATCGACGCGGTCCGCCATTACGACGGCTACGTCGTGCAATCGACCGGCGACGGGATTTTCGCGCT
>DASPQS010000303.1:0-4727 GCA_035624865.1 Binataceae bacterium (SeqCode)
TCGGTGCCGTTTTCGATCGCTCCGGCTACCGGCATGCGCGATTCTTCGTTCCCAACCTCGGTCCCCAGGTCGCGGACCTGCTCGCACGAAGCCTTGCGGATGCCGGGCTTCAACCGGTGCCGATCGCGACCGCACCCGCCGACGGCGACTTGCCGACGGGCGTCGACTTCGTAATCGAGTCCACGGTCGAGCAGTTGCGATGCGTCAAGCGCTTCGTTCCGCAAACCGCGGATACCCGTCGGAATTTCATCATGTCGGCGACGGCGCAGGTACATTTCAGGCTCGCCGGCCGCGGCGGCGAACTCTATTCCGTCACCGAATTTGGCGAGGTCAATGAACCACCCGGCATCAGGGATTCCGACCAAAAGGCGCCCGCGTTCACCGACCCCTCGGACGCCCTCTCGGCCGCGATTATGCAGACAATTGCGAGGCTCCTGAGCGCCACCGGCTTTCGCCAGGCGCTCCCGCGTTCGCGGTCATAATCGCGCACCGCGCCGGCTCGCTCCTTCCCGGGCTTTGGGCTTTTGCCGATCATCCTGATAGGCTCCGCGCTGATAGGCTTCGCACCAAACCCGGGCGCGAGGCGGCCGGAATCGGACAACCTGATACGCGCGCAACCCTCGATACGGCGCGCGCCCGCTTCGGCAAGGAGTGAATCGATGGCACTGCTACCCTATGTGGATGAGAGCAAGGCGTCGGACAAGACTCGTGAAATTCTGGGCAACACGCCGCGCAAGCTCAACGTCGCGCGGATGATCGCGAATTCGTCGGACGCCGTCTTCCAGAATTTCTCGCGCCTCGGCAATTCGCTGATGACGCGCGGGAAGCTCGACAAGAAGCTGCGTGAGATCGCCATCCTGCGCAACGCGCGCGTCTGCGGCTCGCTTTACGAGTACACGCAGCATGTTCCGATCGCAAAGTCCACCGGACTCAGCGACGAACAGATCGCCGCGATCGACAACTGGGAGTCGGCGAAGTGCTTCAACGACCTCGAGCGCCTCGTGCTCCGCTTCACCGACGAGGTCGCGCGCTACGTCAAGGGTACCCGCGCCACGCTCGAGGCCTTGCAGAAAAGCCTGGGCCCCGGCGAAATCGTCGAACTGATCATGGCGATCGGGTTTTGGGGGATGGTGGCGCGCATTCTCGAAACCACCGAAGTCGAGCTCGAAGAGTTTGCCGGCAAGGTCAATCTGCTCGATCGCGCGGCCAGGTAGACCTATCGCGCCGGCCTACGCGCCGCCGAGCTTGCGCCGCTCTTCCAGGCGGCGCAACTCGACCCGCCGGATCTTCCCGCTCACGGTCTTCGGCAGCTCGTCGACGAATTCGATTTCCCGCGGATACTTGTACGGCGCCGTCACGCGCTTGACGTGTTGCTGCAATTCGTGCGCGAGCAGGAAGGTCCGCTCCACCCCGGGCTTGCATTTCACGAACGCCTTTACGATCGTGCCCCGATCGGGATCGGGGCTGCCCACCACCGCCGATTCCATCACCGCCGGATGCTCGAGCAGCACGCTCTCGACCTCGAACGGCCCGATTCGATAACCCGCCGAATCGATCACGTCGTCGGCGCGCGCGACGAACCAGAGGTAGCCGCCGCTGTCGCGATAGGCGTAATCCCCGGTCAGGTAGAAGTCGCGCACGAAAGCGTGGGCGTTCTCCGCCGCGTTCTTCCAATAGCCCAGCATCAGCGACGGCGGCCTCTGCGGTATAACCCGGATCGCGACCTCGCCCACCATGTCCACGTAGCATTCGCTCAGATTGTCGGCGACAACGCGCACGTCGAGCCCCGGAAACGGCCGCCCCATCGATCCCGGTCTTACTTCCATTATCGGCAGATTCGCCGCGATCAGACCCGCCTCCGTCTGGGCGTAGCCGTCATGGATCGTAAGCTTGTAACGGTCGTGCCACGCCCTGATTACTTCAGGGTTGAGCGGTTCGCCGGCTGCCGTGCAATGGCGCAAACTGGGCAGCGGGTACCTCTCGAGCTCTTCCTTCACCAGCATCCTGAACTCGCTCGGCGGCGCGCAGAAAGTCGTGATCCCATAGCGCCGGATCAGTTCCAGTTGCTTCACCGGCTCGGCCGCGCCCCGGTACATGAAGGTCGTTGCCCCATTCATCCAGGGTCCGAAGATCATCCCGTATGCCGCTTTGGCCCACCCCGTGTCGGAGTTCGTCCAGTGGACGCCGCCCGCTTTCAGGTCGAGCCAGAGCGAACCGGTAAAACGCTGCGCGTAAATGTAGGAGTGGCTGTGCAGGACCGCCTTTGGCTCCCTGCTGGTGCCCGAGGTGTAGTAGCAAATCGCCGGTTCGTTGCTCCAGGTCCGCACCGGCGTGAATGCCATCGTGGCATGGTTCATCGCGTCGCGCAGGCTGACCCATCCGTTGCGCGCGCTCCCGGCGATCAAAAAGTGCTTGAGCGACGGGCATTCGCTCCGCAAATCGAAGATCATCTCCGCGCTGTCCGGACCGGCGATAATCGCGACTGCTTCGGAATGGTTGGCGCGGTAGATCAGGTCTTTTTCCCGCAGCATCGGGTCGCACGGGATCGCCAGTCCCCCGATTTTGAGCACACCCACATACGCCGCCTGCCATAGTGTCAGCCGCGGCAACGCGATCATCACCGGGTCGCCGCGCTTGATCCCGAGCCCGTTCAGTACGTTGGCTACCTGGTTGGATTGGTTGCTGATATCGGCGAAGGTAAGCCGCGCACGATTGCCGTCCTCGTCCTCCCATAGCAGCGCGACCCGCCCCGGATCGGCAGCGAACTGGTCGATCGTGTCGCCGAAATTGAAATAGTCGGGGGTCTGCCAGCCGAACTCGAGATAGAACTTTTCGTAAGCATCCATCGTTAGCAGCGGGTTCTATCCTGCTCTATGTCGGGCGCGGGAGTCCATGCGGAGCCGTCTTGCGCTCGGCTGCCAGCGCCTGCGATCGCTTCGCTGCCGCCTTGATGTACTTACGGTTACGGGCGAGAGGTCGTCGCGCCCGACATGGACGTCGATCACCGCGAAAGTCTTGCTCTGATGGGCCGCGCGCAATGCGCTGCGCAGTTCCGCCGCATTATTCGCCTCGAAGCCGACCCCACCCCAATCCTGCGCCAGACGCGCGTAAGGCCACGGCGGAATTTCCAGCAGCTCCCGGCGCTCCGCCACCGGCCGGAAAATGCCCCATCCGCCGTTGTTCACCACCAGCACTATCGGGTTCGCGCCGAGCTTCGGCGCCTGAGAAATCTCCGGGCCGGTCATCTGAAAAGCCCCGTCCCCGCACAGCACCAAAGGCCTGAGCCCGCATCCGACCTGCGCCCCAATCGCAGCCGGCACCGCGAAACCCATCGAGGCGTAAAATCCCTGCGCCAGGTAGTTCCCCTGATGCGGCACGCGCAGGTCGAGCCCGCCGAACAGCATGTCGCCCGACTCCGCAACCACCAGGTAACGCTTGTTCTCGGCAAGAAAATCGTTGACCACGTTGAGCAGTTCGCTGACCTTGACCGGGGAGGACAGGGCCGCCCCCGCCGTCGCACCGCCGTTCAGATTGCTCGCGTAGACGACCGTCTCCCGATGCTTGCGCAACTCGTGCTTGAGCAAGGCGCGCACGAAATCCCGCACCCCCACATCGGTATAAGTGTGGTACTTGACGTCGACCCGCCGGTCCACCGCCCACACCGATTTATCCAGTATGATCGAGGGCGGGCGATTGCCGAAGTTCATATCGGTCCGCAGGCATCCCAGGTTTAGCACGAAGTCCGCCTGGTCCATCCGCGCGACAATCGGCGGCGGACTTATCGGGCCGATATGTACGCCCATATATAAAGGATGGTCCATCGGAAAGGCGCCCTTGCCCAGCACCGTGGCCATCACCGGCGCGCCCATCTTCTCCGCCAGCTCGATCAGTTCGTGCGCAACCTTGTAGCGGTGGATCTCGATGCCCGCGATCAGAACCGGCTTGCGGCTCGCGTTGAACATCGCCACCGTCTCGCGCGCCGCTTCCTCTACCTTGCGCGCATCGGACTCCTGGGAATGCAAACGTCCGTCCCATTCGATCAGCTCGTCGGGGACGTCGATCTCGCGGTCGACCATGTCGCGATGAATCTCGATGTAACCGGGGCGCTGCTCCGCCCAAACCGCACACACCACCGCGTGGAGTTCCTGCGCCGCCGTCCGCGGATCCGTCAGCACCCGCGAAGCACAGGTCACTTCCTTGTAGATGCGATGCTGCGATTCGACCTCGCGCGCCTGATGGTGGATGAGAGTGCCGAGCTTGCGCTCCTCTTCGCCTGGTCCGCCCGAGAAGATCAACAACGGCACCCGCTCCGAGAACGAGCCGGCAACCGGGTTCACCATGTTGTGCCCGCCCGCGCCATAGGTCACGCAGATAACTCCAATCTTGTTGGTCGCGCGCGCGTAGCCGTCGGCGGCGAAGCCGACACCGGGTTCGTGCGAAAAGGTCAGGACCTCCAGCGCCTGCTGTCGGCCCAACGCAAAAAACAGCTTAAGGGCCAGGTCTCCGGGAATCCCGAACACGTGCCGAACGCCGATTTTGCCGAGGTACGCGACCAGAAAATCGCCGAGCGTCATGCGCCGCTTCATCCCGAGCACCTCCTGCCGAAATACCAATTGTAACCTAAAATCACGAGCCGGTCCGCCCGCCGCGCGCTTGTAATCCTTGGCCACCCCGTGTGCTAGACTGGTGTCGTCAAGGGCACCATCGTGTTGCGCTCATTCCTGCGA
>DASPQS010000304.1:0-9420 GCA_035624865.1 Binataceae bacterium (SeqCode)
TTACATAATCGTCGAAGGCCGGGAGTCGGCCAATCCGGGAGAGACGATAGTCGCCCTCATCGACAACGAGGCGACGGTCAAGAAATATTATCCGGAGCAGGGCGGACGTGTCCGCCTTCAGCCAGCCAACGTCGCGATGGAGCCGATTTTTGTCAACGAAAACGAAATTGCGATACGCGGCGTCGTCGTCGGCCTGATGCGCCACTATCGCTGACCTGCGCGCTGGAAGATCCTGGATGCTCTAATGGCGAACCCCTGGTGATGGTTTGCGGGGCTGCACCGGAGGCAACGGGGGAATAGCTGCGCGCCTTCCGGTCGGGCGCACCGAACGAACGGGGATACGCGCGACGAAAGTCGCGCCATGGCCTTCCTTGGGCCGCAGCTCGATCGATCCGCCGAGCGCAGCTACGTGGCGATGCACCAACGTGAGTCCCAGGCCGAGCCCCCGATGACGGCGGGCGTTCGACCGCGATAGCTGCACAAACGGCTTGCGCGCCTGTTCGAGCGTGGCCGGGTTGAGTCCGGGCCCGGTATCCCTCACCTCGATTTCGATCGCACCCTTGCCTGCCACGGTGGCATCGCGAACTGCCACCGTAACGCTCCCGCTCTCGGTAAATTTGATCGCGTTAAGGGCGAGATTGAGGATGATCGAACGCAGGGCGTACCGCGGCGCCCGGATTGCCGCGGGTGCTTCGCTCAGATCGAATTGCAGCTTCAGTCCCTTTCTCACGTTGGCCGCTTCCATCGCCGGCTGGACGTCGCCGATCAGGCTGCCGATGCTGATGTTCTCGTCCAGATGCGATTGGGCATGCTCCTCGGTCAGAACAAACTCGAGCAGATTGTCGACCGTTTGCGCCAGGTCCTGCACGTTGACCTGCATCCGCCCGATCAACTCGCGTGCGTGCGATCCCAATTCGCTGTCGAGATCGTTGCGCAGGATGTCCAGATAACCGATCAGTACCTGGACCGGAGTGCGAAGTTCATGAGCCAGGTTGCCCAGCGCCTCGCGGCCCAGCGCAAAGGCCCCTCGGGCCGCGGCGCTCGCATCGCGCCGGTGTGTAGGCTGCTTTCCGCCTGAGGCTTCTTCGTCCACGCTGCTTCCCTTGTCCGCATCGACGCCTTCCGCCGAATTGGCGAAGGTGCGCGAAACAGAACGAGTCAGAAGCTATCCAAAGCGGAGCGTCAGCCCAATCAGGATATTACCTAGTTGCTATAGGAAAACTACCTAGGAAAGGACGAAAAAGCACCTATGCCGCGAGGCGGTGCGGACTTCGGCCGGACCGCTCATTAGTCAATCGATTAGTCAAACAATAGCTAATCCCCGGCGATCCACGCTCCGCGCACGGGTGTCCTCAGCAGCATGAAGTGCGTCCGCGGTAGCGCTCGGCGAGGGCCTGCTTGACCAGCCGCGCGCGATGACGCCGCGGCCGGCCCTGCATCAGGCCGGGAGCGATTCCCGCGCGGTTGAGACGGCGCAATTCCCGCGCCACGGCGCCAGCCACAACCCTTATTCGAACCAGGATATGGGCCAGTCCGAAGCTTCGCGCCGATCGATCAACCGGAGGCGACTGTATTTTCATGCCGCCTCCTCGGCGCCGTTCGCAGCCGGACGCGCCTGGCGCAGCAGGCTGGTCCACACCCGAACCGAATCCGTCAGGATCACGGCCACCACGATCATAAGCAGCGCGGTCATCACCGCGTCCACGCGATCGTTCCAGATGAGCCGCGCAAGTTCGTTGGCATGCGCCGCGCCGACCGCCGGGGCCGACAATTGCGCCTTCAGCAGCGCCGCGTGCTCGAAAAAACCTACATTCGCGGCGCGGCTGAAGATCTTCTCGGCGCCCGCGGTCATCGCGACCGCCACCAGCCACAAGAGGGGCGCCAAGGTGACCCAGGCGTAACGCGCCTTGCCCTGGCGAAATCATCGCGCTGGTCGCGACGCACAACGCGATCGTCGCCAGCATCTGGTTGGCGACGCCGAACAGCGGCCACAAGGAGTTGATTCCGCCGAGCGGGTCGATCGTGCCGAAGTAGAGAAAACAGCCCCAGGCCGCAACGATAAGAAACGAAGTAAGCAGGATATTGGCGTAAGAGCCGCTGTCGGCCAGCGGCCGCCACAGATTGCCGAGCAGGTCCTGAAGCATAAAGCGGGCGACGCGCGTTCCCGCGTCCAGCGTGCTCAGGATGAACAGCGCCTCGAACATGATCGCGAAGTGGTACCAGAGCGCGATAACCGTATGGCCGCCGCGCGATCCGGCGAAAATATGCGCCATCCCGACCGCGAGCGACGGAGCGCCGCCGGTGCGCGAAAAGAGGGTGGTCTCGCCGACCGCAGCCACCAGGTTTTGCATCTCCGCGGACGTCACCGGAAAGCCCCAGGCGGTGATCCGTGCGCAGGCCGCGGCGCCGCTTCCCGCCACTCCGGCGGGCGCGTTGATCGCGAAATAGACTCCCGGCTTCAGCATCACCGCGGCGATCATCGCCATGATCGCGACGAACGATTCGATCATCATGCAGCCGTAGCCGACGAGTCTCGCGTCACCCTGGCGCTCGAGCATCCTGGGCGTCGTGCCCGACGCGATGAGCGCATGAAAACCGGAGATCGCGCCGCAGGCCACGGTGATGAAGGCGAAGGGGAAGACTTTGCCAGCGAAGACCGGCCCGCTGCCGTCGGTGAAGCGCGTGAGCGCGGGCATCAGCGCCACCGGACGCATCGCGACGATCCCGAGAGCAAGCGCGGCGATGGTGCCGATCTTGATGAAGGCCGAAAGGAAGTCGCGTGGCGCCAGCAGCATCCAGATGGGCAGGACCGAGGCGAAAAAGCCGTACGCGATGATCCAGAGCGCCAGGCGGGGTGCGTCGGCATCGAACCAGCGGCCCCACCCGAAGTCGCCGGTGTATCTTCCGCCCCACACCGCCAGCACGATCAGGGCGGCGCCGGCGATCGAGCCTTCGACGATCCTCCCGGGCCGCAGCAAGGTCATGTAGATGCCGACGAAGATCGCGATCGGGACGGTGGCGGCGACGGTGGAGGTGGCCCAGGTGCTGTGCTTCATCGCGTTTACGACGACGAGCCCGAGCACCGCGATCAGGATCACCATGATCAGCAGAACGCCGGCCAGCGCGGTGAAACCGCCCACCGGACCGATCTCGTCGCGCGCCATTTTGCCGAGCGAACGCCCGTCGCGTTTGAGCGAATAGCTGAGAATCGTGAAGTCCTGCACGCATCCACCGAGCACGGCGCCAATCACAATCCAAAGCGTGGAGGGAAGGTAGCCGAACTGCGCCGCCAGCACCGGCCCGACCAGTGGTCCCGGACCCGCAATCGCGGCGAAGTGATGGCCGAAGGTTATCCAGCGCGCGGTCGGCACATAGTCGCGGCCGTTATTGAGCCGCACTGCCGGCGTCGGGACGGAATTGTCCAGCTCGAGCACGCGGCGAGCGATGAATCCGGAATAGAAGCGGTAGCCGATCACATAGACGCATACGGCCGCGATGATGAACCAGAGCGTGCTCGGCCGCGTCTCGCCGCGGGCCAGGGCGAGGACCGCGAGGCCGTACGCGCTGAGCGTGGCCACGGCGGCGTAGCCGGAATAGCGCAATAGCTTCACGGAAATTCCCTGGTCGACATTTCTCGAAAGGGCCCGGTAGTTCCCGCGGCTCGGCCGCACCAACGGAGCCCGGGCTATTGTGCTGAACTGGCCGGGGTTTATCGAGTCTTCCGAATAGTCAGAGAGACGATCGATGGCGCGGCGCATCGCCGCGCCATCGATCGCGACGGGTGCGCCTGTCTACGGGATTAGGGCAGCTTCAGGAAGGATTGACGGGTTTTTCGGTGGCGGATGCTTCAGGCGAGTTAGCGGTGGTTTTCGCCGGGGCTTGCGTCTCGTTTTCGTTCATCGCGCGCTTGAAGTCGCGAATCGCTTTGCCCAAAGCGCCGCCGACGTCGCCAAGTTTGCTTGGTCCAAAAATGATCAGAACGATCACCAGCAGGATCAGCAAATGAGAAGGTGCAAAAAGGTCCATTGCGATTATTCCTCGAACCAGCCTTGCGGCAAGGTTCAATTCATCTAGCTTACCCGCCAGGGTCCGCGATTGCTACGGCTCGGCCGGCCCTGATATTCGTCTAATGTTCGCCCCTCAGGCGCTTTGCATCGCGGGCTTGGCCAGCGGCGCCGGTTGTCCTTCGTTATCCAGCCGATACCTCTGAACCTTTCGGTAAAGTGTCGAGAGATGGATGCCGAGCACCTGCGCCGCTTTGACCTTGTCGCCTTTGACCGCTTTGAGGATGCGGCGCATGTGTTCGCGTTCGAGCTCCTCGAGCGTCATCCCTGACGCGCCTTGTCCGGTGCTCGCCGCGGGGACGGCGTTATGCAGCTTTTCCGGAAGATCGTGAGTGTGGATGACGTCGGTCTCGGCCAGGATCGCGCCGCGCTCCACCGTATTTTCCAGTTCGCGAACGTTGCCGGGCCACGGATAGTTGATCAGCAGACGCATTGCGCCCTTGGAAAAGCGCATCGCGGAGCGCCCGAGCGGCTTTTCGTACTTGCGCAGGAAATGATTGGCGAGCAGGGCGACGTCGTCCTTGCGCTCGCGCAGCGGAGGCAAGTGGATGGTAATCACGTTGATGCGGTAGAGCAGCTCTTCACGAAAATGGCCGTCACGAACCGCCTTCTCCAGGTCCTTGTTGGTCGCGCATAGCACGCGCACGTCGAAGCTGACCGGTTCGTTGGAACCGAGCGGATAGCATTCGCGCTCCTGGAGCGCGCGCAGCAGTTTGACCTGGAGCGCGAGCGGCATATCGCCGATCTCGTCGAAGAAAACGGTTCCTTTGTCCGCCGCCTTGAGCAGTCCCACCTTGTCCTGCATCGCGCCGGTGAAGGCGCCGCGGCGATAGCCGAAGAGTTCGCTTTCGAGCAAGTTTTCGGGCAAAGCGCCGCAGTTGATCGGGAGGAAACGCTTGTTGGCGCGCTCGGATCCGAAATGAATCGCGCGCGCCACCAGCTCCTTGCCGGTGCCGGATTCGCCGGTGATCAGCACGCTCGAGTCGGTACGCGCAACTTTCTCCATCATGCGGAAGACCGCCTCGATCGCGTCGCAATTGCCGATGATGCTCTGGAAGCGGTATTTCTCGCGCAGCTCACGGCGCAGGAAACGGTTCTCGTGGAAGAGCGCCTTTTGCGCCAGCGCGTTGCGCACCACCGCCTTCAAATGGTCGTTGGCGAAGGGCTTGGTTATGTAGTCATAGGCGCCCTTGCGCAACGCCTCGACGGCGGACTCGACGCTCGCATACGCGGTCACGATTATCCCCATCACCTCGGGATCGAGATCGCGAATCCGGCCCAGCAGATCGAGCCCGCTGGCGCCGCCGCCGAGGTTGACGTCGAGGATCGCGAGGTCGATCTTCTCGCGCTCGAAGATCTGCAACGCGGCGCCTGCCGTGTCGGCTTCGGTCACCTCGTAGCCCTCGCTGCGCAGCAGTTGCACGATAATCGACCGCATCAGTTGTTCGTCCTCGACCACCATGATGCGGTATGGTCCGCGCTGTTCGCGGGTCCAGTTCGGTTCGTCGCGTATTTCCTCGGTATTCATTTCGCTGTGGCAGGAGCGGCCATGGCAGCAGCGGCCGACTCGGTATAGACGGGCAGGCTAATCGCCACCGTGGTGCCTGCTCCGATCTCGCTCTGCATCCGAATCGTGCCCTGGTTATTGAGGACGATTCTTTGACACAGCGAGAGTCCCAGCCCGACGCCGGATCCGGCTGGCTTGGTCGTGAAGAAGGGGTCGAACACGCGCTCGACGTTCTCCGGCGCGATTCCGCAGCCGTTGTCCACCACTCGCATCACCACCCGCAGACTGCCGTCGCCCGCGGGCCTTTGCTTGTTCTCGGTGATCACGCGGATTACGCCTCCCTCATGACAGGCGGCGTCGGCCGCGTTGAACAGCAGGTTCAGGAGCACCTGTTGGATGCCGTTTTGATCGGCGAACGCCGGCATCAGGTCGGGCGAGAGCGCGGGTTCGATCCGGATACCGCCGAAGCGCTTGTTGTAGGCCACCAGGCGCAGGGTTTCGCTGATCATGTCGTTCAGGTCGAGCATCTTGCGCTCGGCCGGAGCCGGGCGCGCGAAATTGACCAGGTCTTTGAGCGTCGTCGCGATACGGTTGATCTGCGACAGAATCGTACGCAGCGTCTGTACCCGTTCGGCCTCTGCCTCGCCCGGCAGCAGCGACTGCACCAGCGAAGAAATCGACGCCATCGGATTGTTCACTTCGTGCGCGACGCCGCTGGCGAAGGTGCCCGCCGCCGCCAGGCGCTCGGCCTTGAGCAAGGTGTCGAGCATCTCATGCCGCTGGGTCACGTCGTGCAGGATCATCTGGATGAACGGCCGGCTGCCGGTGGGAATCAGCGCGGAGTTCACGTCGAAGTAGCGGCCGCGGATCGGCAGATCCAGGGCCGCCGCGGATCCGCTGTTGATCACCGTACGAATGTGTTTGAGGATTATCGGCCGCATCTCGCCCGGCGTCAGTTCGTACAACGGCTGGCCGATAAGCGGCATGTCCTGCTCGTAGGGCAGGATGCGGTGCAACTCGAGCGCCGCCGAATTGGCGCCAATTACTACCAGCGTGGCCGGATCGATCTCATACATCGGGTCAGGGGCGTGGTCGATCGAGCTGCGGTACTTGTCCTCCGAAGCCCGCAGCGCGCTCTCGCGCGACTCGATATAGAACTGGCAGACCATCAGGCGCCGTTCGTCGATGGCGGCGACCACGGTATCGCGCACGACCTCCATACTGCGGCTGCGCATCCGTTTGCGCACGTGATTGAGCAGCACCTGTTTGAGCGCGATGTGAAAGATGTTGAACTGCGACGGCTTCGCGCGCGAGAGCATTCCCTCCTGGCAATGCCGGCGCAGGTAAATATACGTGCGGATATCGTCGGGGTCGCGCAAATGGGCGACGAAGCGTACCAACGCATTGGCCATGCCCGGACGGTGCAGCGCATAGTCGTCGTCGAAGGTCTGTTCGACCGCTCGGCACCATTCCTCGACGATTTTTTCGAACTGGCTCTCGATCAAGTCGGCCGCCCTGGCCCGCGCCGCCATGCTCACCGGTCCGCGATCGTAAGCCGCTCCGAACAGCGCGGCGAGCATCTTTTCGATCGTGCCGAGCTCGCCGCGAATCGAGTCGATCTCTTCGGGCGTCGCCTCGATCGGCGCGTCCGTCGCTTGAAGGCGCGATACCGCCTTTAGCCGTGGCCTGGCCGCAGCGGTCGATTTGCGCCGGCGGGAAGTCTGCTCCGGCGAGGGCTGGAGTCGCTCACGTTTTGGCAATTGATGGCGGTTGCGCATTTTCCTTCTGTCCGTCCTTCTCACTCACCTAATAAATACTAAGCACTCGCAAAAGGCCAAACTCAAAGGTGCTGAAATCTTTGCATTTTGCAAATGCGAACCGCCTCCGCAACCTCGTCTCCGCCTCCGGAAGCCAACCGGCGGCCAACCTCAAAACGTCAAGCGGCAACCCAATTACGTTATCTCCCGATTCGGTTTCGCGCGGCTAAGTGCCGAATTTTATTGACTTTCTATTATGGCACGTCTTTAGCTCCCGGACGATTGCGTGACCTCCGACAAGCAGAAGATTCCTAACGTTAGCAGAGGGGGCAAGTTCCTTTGCAGGCTCGGTGAAAAGTTCTTTTTGAAGGCGATGCGTGTCGATTGCGCCGTCGACTCGCCTGACTTCAATCAGAAGCTTGCGCTCTGCAAGCGGCTCGACGAGCTCAAGCGGGCGCATACCACGGCGGTCATACTGGCAGAGCGCCAGGCAGAGCCCATGCTCGGGTTGGTGGCGCGCGCGGGCCTCTACGGGATTGTAGAGATCGAAGCCCGTCCCGAGTATCTGCTCGACCGGCGGCAGTTTCGCGCGATGCTCTCGCGCGTCCTCCATACGACGAAAATCCTGCGGTCACATGCCGCGCTCATGGGTTACCTCGTGGACTGCCCGGTGGAACCTGCGGCGCTGCGCTACCACGGGCTTGATCGGCTCAAGCGCAGACTGCGCAAACTCATCCGCACGATTCGCGGCGTCGACGGCAGCAGGCTCGTCGGACTCAAGCATCGGCCGTCAACAGTTGGGCTCGCCCTGCTCGAAGAGGACCTGATTTACGTGGCGATGCCCGCGCTGACGCCATCGGAACTCAAGAATTATGTAGTCCGCCTGCACAATCTCGCCGAAGCCCGGCCGGTCGTGCTCGAGTTCGGCGAGGAGCTCCCCGGGCAGGACGAGTTGGTGGCCTGCGCCTTCGGCCTCGGCGCCGCCGGCGTAGTGGCTCCGGCGATGCGGCCAGCGGCATCGCCCGGGGCGCTGGGAATCCGGATGCTGAGCGCCGGGGAGCTCCTGCCGTTCATAACGCTCAACGGGTCCTGCCCGCCGCAGCCCGCCGAGACGCCGATGGTTTCGGTTGTGATTTGCGCCTACAACGCCGAGCGCACGATGCGTGCGTGTCTCGAGTCTCTGCGCAAGATCGACTATCCCAACTTCGAAGTGGTCATCGTCGACGACGGCTCGCGCGACCGCACGGCCGAAATCGCGATGGATTTTCCGGAATTCCGCTTAATCCGGCAGCCCAACAAGGGTCTCAGCGTCGCGCGCAACGTCGGCATGCAGGCCGCCCGCGGCGACCTCGTCGCCTACACCGACTCCGACTGCGTGGTCGATCCGCATTGGCTTACGCTGCTCGCACGCGCGATGGGCGAGGGACGGTTCGACGGTTGTGGCGGTCCCAACTACGCGCCGCATGAGGATCAATGGGTGGCCGCGTGTGTCGCGGCTTCGCCTGGCGCACCCTGCCATGTGCTCACCGCGGACGATCGCGCCGAGCATCTGGCGGGTTGCAATATGGTGTTCCGCAAAACTGCGCTGCTCGCGATTGGAGGCTTCGACCCGCAATTCACCTCCGCCGGCGACGACGTGGACATATGCTGGCGAATGCTGGATGCGGGCTTCTCGCTCGGTTTCTGCCCCGCCGCTTTCGTCTGGCACTTCCGCCGCAACACGGTGAAAGCTTACTACGGACAGCAGCGCGGCTATGGCCGCGCCGAAGCGATGCTCTTTTTGAAATATCCCGATCGCTTCAACGCGCTCGGGCAGATCAAATGGCGCGGTACGATTCCCGGACTGGCGCGTACCGTACCTGGCGGCACCCGCCCGCGCATCGCCTGGACCCGGCGTCGCTCCGACTTCCAGCACGTCCACGACGCGCAGTTGAGCGTGCCCAAGGTCTTGCCGGTCACTTTGGAATGGAACGCCGCCGCGCTGGTCCTGATGGCAGCGGCATATACGGCGCATGTCACATTGGTCCCGGCCGTCGTGATGCTCGCGTTGAGCCCGCTCTGGGCGCTCTTCTACGCCGCACGCGCGCCAATC
>DASPQS010000305.1:0-4859 GCA_035624865.1 Binataceae bacterium (SeqCode)
GTCGCGTATCCGCGGGCCGTATTCAATCTGATGTCCGTCCGAGTCGATTACCGGATGATTCAGGCGCGCACGGACAGCCTCTGATTTGGACTTCGACATTGATCCCATAACGATTTCCCTCGGAGACTTCCCGGCCGAATAGTTCGACGACGACGACATCAGCTCGTACGAAATCTTTCCCGCCAGTCTCGCGCGCACTTCTTTGGAGCGGCGCGGGGACGCCGATGTCCCCGTTCAGGAGATCTGTTTGGTGAAACTCGCGAGGTCGAAATAATCGCGCCAAACCTTGATCTTGCCGGCGTTGTCCAACTCGAACATCCCGGCGACTGGAATATCGGCCTTCTTGCCGTTTTTCATGGCGATCGAGTCGATCCGCGCATTGAAAACAACATTGCCCTCATGCGCGCTCTTCAGGATTTTGGCGGCGAACGTCACCGTATCCTTGAGGAACCCCTGCGTCATCTCGCGTATTGCCGGCTTGCCGTTGGCGGGGGCCATCGGAACGTTGTCCCAGACCGCATCCTCGGCGAAGTAGCTCATAATCCCGTCGAGATCCAAACGGGCCCACGCGGCGAAAAGATCACTCACGACTTTTTCACAATTAGCGGCCATCTCAATTCTCCCTATGCGTTGGATTGGCGATCGGCTTCCGGAAGTGTCTGTGTAGAACGAAGCGGCCCGGCGATCAAGGTTAGGCGCCGGACCAGCCACGCGAAAGAATTAAAGCCCCCGCGCGCTCACTCCCCGATCTTCGTGGTCGCGGTCACGCTCGAATGGGACTCCGTATCGCCCATTACAGCCAGCAGCTTTTGATACTGATCCGCCGGGTAAAACACGTACCCGCTGGCCGTGCCATTGGGCGGAATCGTTGCGGGCTTGAGCGACAAGTTCGCGATTTGCTCCTGCGCCCGCTGTTCTGCGGCCTCATGCGCCGTCCAGATGCCTTGCGCTCCGCCGGCTATCAGACCGGCCGCGCTTCCTATCAGTGACCCCGTCAAGGCGCCGCTCCACGACATTCCTCCGAGTCCGCCCGCCGCTAACCCCGACACCCCGCCGACGGCGGCCGCCGGCACTCCATAAGCGGCAGCGGTCCCCATGCTCGAGACCAATCCGGCCGCGCCACCGGCTTGAGCCACGGCCTCGGTAAGCGGCACCACCGGAACGCGATTACCGTCCCCGCCCTGCGCAAAAATCTCCGCCGGACTCTCGATCAGGGGATCATCGCTCCCGTTTGCCACCGATATATAAACCGGGACGACGTTGCCCACCGGCTTATTCGCCACTGCTACCACCGACACATGACCGTTGGTCGGAGTGGCGACCACCTTGGGCAGCGACAACGGGGAGGGAGTGGCGACCGCACCGTTACTCGAGCAACCGGCCGCCACGATGACTGCCAATATCACGAGGCGCTCAAAACAACGCATCGATGCTCACCACGAAACGCGAATTTGGGTGACATATAGCACTACAGGACTATGGCCTGCTAACGGAAAGCGCTCTTTCTCCAGGACTCGCAATCAACGTTAAGCCCATCGGCAACGCGCGTCGCGAGTAGCAATAAAGCGGGGCAGGGCGGGCCACTCCGCGGCCGCACGCGGACGCTCTGCAACTCTGTTCGCAACGGCGCGACTCGATCTACAGTGCCCCAATGGAAACCAGGGCGTTTGGAAAACTCGGCAGGATAAGCTGCCTTACACTCGGCGGCGGCGGCATCGGCCAGGTATGGGGCCCCACCACCCGCGACGAAGCGATCGCCACCGTCAAAGACGCCGTCGATTCCGGCATCACCTTTCTCGACGTCGCCCCCGCCTACGGCAAGGGCGAGGCCGAGCTCGTCGTCGGTGCGGCCTTCAACGGCCGCCTCCCCGATGGCGTGCGCCTCTCGACGAAGTGCATGCTCGGCAATCCTCCGCGCGAGGAGGTGCTCTCGCGCCTCGAGCGCAGCCTCGACCAGAGTCTCGCGCGCACCAAATTGAAAAGGGCCGACCTTTTCTTTCTGCACGGTCAGATCGTGCCCGACGCGACGGTTGCCCGCGGCACACCGCGCGTGCTCTTCGTCGAAGCCGTGCGGCCGGCGCTCGATCGACTCGTCGCGCAGGGCCGCATCGGCGCATGGGGCATTTCGGGCATCGGCGTCCCCACCGCCATCCTCGACACGATCAACGAGGATCCGCCTCCCGCCGCCGTCCAGGCCGTTGCCAACCTGCTCGATTCCGTGGGCGCGATGCGGCTCTTCGACGAACCCGCGCGCCCGCGCGAGATCATAAACGCTGCCCACCGTCGCGGCATCGCCGTGATGGGAATCCGCGCGGTGCAGGCCGGCGCCCTGACTGATTCCTTCGACCGCGAATTGCCCGAAGACCATCCCGAAATGGCCGACTATCGGCGCGCCGCCCCTTTTCGCGCCCTGGCCAAAGAAGTCGGCGAATCCGCGGCCGCACTCGCCCATCGCTACGCGCTCTCCGTCCCGGGCGTCGCCACCGCGGTTCTCGGGGTCAAGAATCGCGTCGAGCTGCGCGAATGCCTCGAGGCTGCCGATCGCGGCCCGCTCGACGCCGCGCTCATCGCCCGCATCGACTCCGCCGTGGGCAGTCGTGAGGGCAGGGCGCTCGGACCCTCGAAGTCGGCTCAGGCCAGTTCGTCGCTGCGCCGATGGAGCAAAAAGGCGCTGCCCGCCGAAACGCCGATCGCTATCGCGCTATACGCGATCATGAGACCGGCCGACGGTCTGGCCGACGCGGGGTTGCGAATCGAATAGAGGATAAGATTCAGAATTACATAAACGGCGTATGCGTAGGCGATCGGCAACACCCATCGCCGCATTCGCCAGATACCGATCGCATACAGCACCAGCAGCGCTCCGAAAGCGGGACCAAGGATCGCGTTCGCAACCCCGTGCATCTTCATCCCGAAGAACATGAAGCCGGCGTTTGCATCGAGATGAAACGGCTTCGAAAAGTTCGAGAGCGCCAGGATTGCGAACAGAACGGCGAACGTAGTGAGCACCGGGCCACGTTGCACTTCTGTCACGGGCAAATCCTCCCTCTCCGAGCGTGGTTTCTCGATAGTCTGCGACAGCTATCCGGGCGCGTTGGATATTGCAAGGCCCGATTACGCTTGTCGGCTTTGCCGCCGCATTCCTTGCACCAGCCGGTAACTGAGCGTGCGCTCGATCATCCCCGCGACGTAAAACGCCGCGATCAGCGGCGCTACCTGCCTTACCAGCCGTCCCGGCCACATTGGCGCCGGAGTCCACGCCAGTACGATCACCAGCGCGAAATTGATAATGCCGCCCCAATGGCCGATCCGGCTCTTGATCGGCTCCGACGAACCGCCGATCGCCACCGAATCGATCGCGTACTGCCCGAACGAGCACGCAATCAAAACAGGTATATAAACGGGTATCGCTCCCGCCAGCGCCTCGCTCGTCAAAGCAGTCAGGACGAAGACAATATCCGCCACCGGGTCGAGCCATCTCCCGGCCCCCTCGGCATGACCCATCCAACGCGCGATCGGGCCGTCGGCATAGTCGGAAACGGCGGCAGCTGTCGCAATCGCTCCTAATGTCGCCGGCCCGCGAATTCCCGAAACGAAGGCGGCTATCCACAACGCCGCCAGCGCAAACCTCGACGCGCTCAGCAGATTCGCCGCCTGCGCTCTCGCGACGCTCTCCCGCCCCGCACTCTCAGGCGTTGCCGGAGCATCCCCCTCGCCGATTCTCGGCGCGGGGCTTCCCGGCCTCGAAGCGAACCCGCTCGGCAAGCTGCGTCTCGGCGTGATTTTAATCGCGACAATCTGGCCGTTTTCGAACCGCTCCTGCCTCGGCCGATGAAAGCCCATCCTTGCCAGCAGATACTTTCGCGGATAGTCGTCGACTATCCGCTTCGTTACCTTCGGATCGCTGCTTATCTCCGCAACACCTATCAGCGCGGTGCCGATGCGCCCGCCGATCCAGACGATCACCGGGCTGCCACCGCGCACGCGCCTCGCCGTCCACGAATCCCGCTGCGTCTCGATCAGTATAGAATTATCGTCCGCCAGCGTGAACCAGACCGGCACCGCCTTGCTCTGGCTCCCGTCCTTGCGCACCGTCGCGATATGGACGTGCCTCGCCCTGCGCAATGCCTCGAGCTCGCGGACCAAAACCTGCGCAGGCGCCTCGCCCTTCATCGTGATGACTTGCTCTCCGTCGTCTGAAAATACCGGCCGCCCGATGCCCAGCCGCCTCGTCAGGCCGCCGAGCGCGGCAGCCAGGTGTAAGCCGCCGCGAGCGCCTCCCGCGCGCCCGCGGTGAGAGGCTTGCCATGCCCGACGATCATGCCCTCGAACGGAAGCGCCAGCAGCTTGTTCAGGCTGCGGCGCGCGGCGGCCCGATCGGTGAAGGCGGTCCAGCGGATCACGCGGCTCACGGCGACCCGGTCGTAAAATCCCATCGTCCGCGCATAGAACTTCGTCCAGCTATCCTGCGGGCATCCCACGTTGTGTACAAGGTCGGCGACTATCAGCGTCCGCGACGGGCGATGAACGATCGCGCTCTCCTCCAGCCGGAAGCCCTCGATGCGCACCTCATCGACCACCCCGGCAAAAGCCGGCTCCGGCGCCGAGCCGTGGAATCGGTCGATCCGCAGGTCACCGCGCTTTTTGGCCAGGCCCGCCGGCGCGTGCAGCCGCGCCGATGGAAAGGCAGCGGCCCACTCGCCGATCCACCGATGGTGGAACAGGTTCGGCGCGTACAGATGCGCTACCGGGCCCCGCGCCTCAACGGCGGCGCGGCGGTTTGGCGTCATCGCCACCGGCGAGTAGATCAGCAGGCTCCCGTCGCTCAGGCGGATCACCGCCATCGTCGCGGTGAGCCG
>DASPQS010000306.1:0-3462 GCA_035624865.1 Binataceae bacterium (SeqCode)
AGTGTGAAAGGAGATAACGACCTGTGCACTCACAAGCTGTTTGAGCTTGGCGTGGATGTCTCGATAGGTCGTGTCAGCCCTTCATGTGTGATCAAGCTTTGGCTCGATAAACCAAGCGATGACTGTATCCCATTGCTTTTAGCGCATCATTTTTCGCGTAGGCGAATACAGTGGCCGTCAAGGCACCACGGGCTAAATGCTCTTCGTTTAACGGCAGAAACCGAAAAGCTTTCAGTGCCCCGAGGCTCGTATGTGATAGTCAGGAATGTGCCTGCTAAAGAGGGGAGTCGAAGAATCGTCGCTTATGCGGTGAAGGCGACTGATTTTCCTTGCTCGCGGCTGGCTTTCGAGCAGCACCTATTGGTGATCAATTCTCGTAGCCAGGGAATCGGGGACGATTTCGCGAGCGGTATCGCACTATTCTTGAATTCGGCCGCGGCCTATCGACAGTTCGCTGCATTTAGTGGTCAGAGGCGAATGCATGTGGCAGACCTTCGTCACATGCGTTTTCCGAGTAGAGACATTATTTCGGAATTTGGGAGATGGGCATCTCATCAGAAGAATGTGACGCAAAAAGGCATCGACAATTACATTGAAAGCTTCCGCGCACATGCTCCTTCGAAGTGATCGGCTCCCATGACCAACGCAGGTCCGGGTAAAATCTCGTGAATTCAAACCCTACTGATGTTAGAATGCCATTGAGCTCTTCTTCCGTGGTGGCGAACGCGTGTGTGGAAAATATGGCAGAGAAATAGAGAACGCCGACGGCTCGCCGACGCCGATGCTTTGATTGCGCAATTCCGAGAAAGTGCCTATGCGGAGGCACGCCGGCGCGCGCATGAAGCCAGAGAAGGCGCAATCATAGACGCTAACCGACGGTCCGATCATTGGGACCGGGTGCGTATGATCATCGGCAGGAAGACTCAAAGAAAATGGGTCGACACGAGTACGCGATTTCTGAACGATTAACTTCATGCCGACTGAAAGAACTGTGCCCGTTTTTGTGGCGTAGCGGTGCACTTTTCGTTCCGATAATTCCGATTGTGCGCGCGACAAAAAGCTGAAAAAACGCCGAAGTGTCAATAAATAAGCTGGCTGGGGAACTAGGATTCGAACCTAGATTAACGGAGTCAGAGTCCGCTGTTCTACCGTTGAACTATTCCCCAAGGTTTTTGACTGCGCTGGGCTTGGTGCGTTTCATCGCGAAACGCGGCCGTTATTTAAGACATTTAGCCCAAGTTTCCAAGCGCCAGTTTCGTCGGTTTCGACGGCGCAATGTTTCGCTCCTCTAGCATTCGCCGTGGTCTTCGCACCACCAGCGGAAATGGCGGTCGTTTTAGAGTTCGGTATAGGAATGGCCATGCCGGGGCCGCTTTGCTAGACCTAGAGCTCATCCCGTTTCGATAGAATCGGGATGCGCTCTAAGTTCTTGCGTTGGAGCATGTCCTTTTCGGACCTTGCTTCGCCCGCCGAAGCGGCGTGTAAAAGTGGGAACGACCGCGAATTGGCGGGCTTCGCGAAGGCGGGAAACCGGTATCCACCCCGGATCAAGTCCGGGGCAGGCATTTTCCGGGACATGCGCTAGGCGATAACTTTGGCCCACACCCAGCGGGCTAGCGCATCGATTGGGAGATCGTCCGCAATGCCTGGCGGCAACGGACCAGCAGCGTGGTTGGCGGCCGGGCTGCGCACGCCCTTTGCCGCCGTGGACGGCCCGTTCGCCGACCGCGATTCGCTCGGCCTGTCGGTGCCGGTCGTTCAGGCGATGGCGCGTCAAGTCCACGGATCGATCGACCTCGGCATCTGGGGTTCGGTGGTCGTCAATCTCGCCTATGCCAACCTGGCGCGCGAAGTGTGGCTCGACAGCAAGCTCGATCCTCATGTGCCGACATTCACGACCATCATGCAATGCTCGACCAGCATGGTCGGCGCATTCGAAGCGGCGGGCATGCTGCGGCAGCGGCACGCGGCTTTGGCCATGGTCGGCGGGGTCGAAAGCATGAGCCGCGTCCAGATCGGTCTCGGCCAGAATTTATCGGTTTGGCTGCGCCATATGTTTCAAGCGCGCAGTGCGGCCGAGCGCCTGAGCAGGCTGCGCCGGCTGCGTCCCTCCGATATCCGTCTGTTCGTGCCGGAAGTGAAAAACCGCGTCACCGGCCGCAGCATGGGCGAACATACCGAGGATATGGCCAAGGACTGGGATATCGGCCGCCGCGAACAAGACGAACTGGCGTTGGAAAGCCACCAACGGGCCGTCGCGGCGCAGGATCGCGGATTCTTCGCCGACTTGATCGCTCCGCTTGACGGAGTCGCCAAAGACCATTTCCCGCGCCGCGACACCTCGCTCGACAAGCTCGCCAAGCTCAAACCGGTATTCGATCGCACCAGCGGGCGCGGCACGCTGACGGCGGGCAACAGTTCGCCCCTGACCGACGGCGCCGCCGCCATCTGGGTTGCCACCGACGAAGGCTTAAGCCGCTTGCCGGCAGGATTGCCGCGCGCGCGTTTGCTAGATTTCGAAATGGCGGCCGTCGATATCTTCCACGAGGGCCTGTTGATGGCGCCGGCTACCGCCATTCCGCGATTATTGGCGCGGCAGGGCCTCAAATTCGCTGACATCGCGCTCTGGGAAATCCACGAAGCCTTCGCGGCGCAGGTGCTCTGCCACATCAAAGCGCTCGAAGATAAGGATTTCGTCCGCGCCAAAGCCGGTGTCGAGCATACGTTCGGAAACTTTCCACGCGACCGGATGAATCCGAACGGCGGCAGCGTCGCGCTCGGACATCCGTTCGCCGCAACGGGAGCGCGGATCTTAAGTCAGGCCGTCAAGGAACTCGCCGCATTTCCCGCCGGCAGTCGCGCGATCGTCAGCATCTGTGCCGACGGCGGTCTCGGTACGGTGGCGTTGCTGGAGCGCTGAGCGCCTTACCCTGCGGAGTTCTAGCGATGCCGGCGCGCGCGTTGATGTTCCAGGGCACCGCCTCCAACGTGGGCAAATCGCTCATCGTGGCCGGGCTCGCCCGCGCTCTGGCGCAGCGCGGCGTTGCCGTGCGGCCGTTCAAGCCGCAGAACATGTCGAACAATGCCGCGGTGACGGCCGACGGCGGCGAGATCGGTCGCGCGCAAGCCTTGCAGGCGCGCGCGGCGCGGACTGCGCCGAGCGTTCACATGAATCCGGTATTGCTCAAGCCGCAGAGCGAGATCGGCGCGCAAATCGTGGTGCAGGGCCGCGTCTTCGGCAACGCCAAGGCCGCCGCCTACCAGCACATGAAACGGGATCTGCTGCCGTTCGTGCTCGACAGTTTCGAATTTTTACGTCGCGAGGCCGACATCATGCTGGTCGAGGGCGCCGGTAGCGCAGCGGAAGTCAATCTGCGGGCCAACGATATTGCCAATATGGGATTTGCCCGCGCCGCCAATGTGCCGGTGGCGCTGATCGGCGACATCGATCGCGGCGGCGTC
>DASPQS010000307.1:0-2104 GCA_035624865.1 Binataceae bacterium (SeqCode)
CGCGGGCACCAACGGCTCTTCAAAGTCCGAGAGCGAACCGTATTGCCGCGTCAAGCTCGCGAAGTTTCTCGCGACTCAGAGCCGAGATTCGATCGCGGAGATAGGCCTTTGGGATCGTGAGGATCGAATCCAGATTCGCTACGCACCGCTTCGCCAAGCCGTCCTTAGGCCCCAGCAGAACCTCAGAAGAAATCCGACGAATTCGCGCAGTTACGGGCGCTTCCGTCACCATGGCGCGAACCGCGTAGGCCTCGTTGCGCGATAGCAGCACGACCGGGCGCTTACCCGCGGGAGGGTCAAGCTCGGCCCACCAGACTTCGCCCCGCCTCACTGCCAGGGCTCGGAATCGAACACTTTCCTGCTCAGCACGCCTGCCTCTTTGATTTCTTCCTCCGTCTCCGGATATGCCACATACCCTTGAACGTACTGCTCGAGGCGCTCCCGTTCCTGCTCCTCTCGGAGCATGCGCTCGACCGCGCACCTGAAGAACTCGCTGCGGGTCTGGCGGCGCGCTTTGCGCTTGCGCTCCGCAACGCGCAGAAGCTCATGCGGCAGGCTAATCGCAACTCTGACGGCTTTCCCCATTTTCCTACCCGATTCATACGGAAGTATGACTCAAGGCCCTGGGGACTGCAAACGTCGCACGAGTGCGGCGCGATGCGCGCAAGCGCGGCTTACACCGCGCCCCGCTCGACGATGGCGGGGAGCGCGACCGGACCGCGCGGGCGCTTAAGCCGCTTCGTGGCCATGCGGCCACTATCGCACAATCGCAAAGCGGGCACACGGCTCGGTCAGGCGGGCGGGCTTTCAAACTGATACACTACGGGCATGACGCTGGAGCCGGAAATCCTTTCCTCGCTTCGCAGGGTCCGCGCGGCCGCGCACGAGCTTGCGCTATGCCCGGCGGAGCGGAAGGACCGGGCGCTGGGCGAAATCGCCGCCGCGCTGAGGAAATCGCGGCCCGAAGTTCTCGCGGCCAACCGCGAAGACCTCGCGCGCGCGCGGCACGAAGGAATCAGTGGGGCGTTTCTCGATCGACTGACGCTGAATGACGCGCGAATCGAGGCGATGGCGCGCGGCGTCGAGGAGGTGGCTGCGCTGCCCGACCCGGTGGGCGAGACGGTCGCCCGATGGCAAAGGCCCAACGGACTTGAGATCGCGCGGGTGCGGGTGCCAATCGGGGTGATCGCGATAATCTACGAGGCGCGGCCCAACGTCACCGTGGATGCGGGCGTGCTCACGCTCAAGGCCGGCAACGCGGTGGTGCTGCGCGGGGGCCGCGAGGCCCTGGCGACCAGCCGGCTTTTGGCGCGGCTGATGAGCGACGCGCTCAAGCGCGCCGAGGTACCGGCCGACGCGCTGATGTTCGTCGACAATCCGGACCGCGAAGCGGTCCAGATTCTGAAGCGCCATCCCGAGGCGATCGACCTGATAATCCCGCGCGGCGGCAAGGCGCTCAAGGACGCGCTGGCCGGCTCCGCAGTGCCGCTGCTGCCGCACTTCGACGGCATCTGCCATACCTACGTCGATTGCGCCGCCGACTTGAGGATGGCCGAGGAGATCTGCTTCAACGCCAAGGTCAGCCGGCCCTCCGTGTGCAACGCGATGGAGAACCTGCTGGTGCACGCGGCGGTGGCGGACAGGTTTCTGCCTGCGATGGCGGTGCGACTCGAGCAGGCGGGGGTCGAGATCCGTGGATGCCCGCGGACGCTCGAAATCGTTCGCGGCGCGAAGCCCGCCGGCGAGCAGGACTGGGACACCGAGTATCTGGAACTGATCCTGGCAGTGAAAATTGTCGATTCGATCGACGAAGCGATCGAGTTCATCGCCCGCCACGGTTCCGGGCTGGCCGACGCTATTGTTAGCCGGGACCCGGAGGCCGCTGCGCGCTTCGAGCGTGAAGTGGACTCGGCCGCGGTCTTCGTCAACGCTTCCACCCGTTTCACCGACGGCTACGAATTCGGCTTCGGCGCCGAGACCGGGATTTCCACTAATCGCTTACACGCGCGCGGTCCGATGGGTCTGCGCGAGCTTACGACCTACAAATACCTGGTCCGCGGCACCGGCCAGGTGCGGATTTAGAGTGATGCGGGTAGGGATTTTC
>DASPQS010000308.1:0-8458 GCA_035624865.1 Binataceae bacterium (SeqCode)
CTTTCGTCAATAGATCCGGAGGGCTCTCACCCTCGGAGGCAGAACTAATCCTAAAAAGCAGCGCGCAATTGGGCGGATAGGTCTGTGCACGGTGAAAGTCCTTCACCACCCAGAATGGAAAACGGCCGGCGGGGGGAAGCCCGGCCGGCCGTTTTGCGTTGCGTTTTGCCCCTGATCTATGCAGCCACTGCGGTTGTTCCCCGGAAGGCGTCCTGAGCGGGGTCGCAGAAGTAGCGAATCTTCGACAGCGTCACATCGCAAGTGGTGAAGCTGGCCGAGATCGGATAGTCCGCCCGGAGCATGTCGCCGGCGCCCCATGACTGGGAATCAACCGAGATAATATGGGGACGGCCGCGCTCCGCCTTGTGGAATACCCACTCGGGATCGAGTTGCACGACGACCAGCTTGCCGTCTTCCTTGTTGCGCGCCAGATGCATGCTCGAAATGTACTGGACGTCGGTGCCGGAGATGAACTCGCGGTCGATCATCTCCATATCGAGCGCCTTCTTGCCTTCGGCGGTAGTAACGTTGGCGACCACGCGATCGTGGAAGGCGCGCAGGTAGACCGGGCCGACCACGGCCGGATAACCCCAGCGTTTCGCCAGCTCGCTGGCCGCGGCCTCGGTGCTGACGTAGCTGCGCAATACGAAGCCGCGCGGACGCACGCCTGCGCGGCTGCCGACGCGGACCTCGGCGATCGAAAACGGACCCACCGGACTCTCCGGGTAACGCGTGACGTTGAAGATGGCGTAGGCCGGAATGGCGGGACGCATCGTGACCGGCATCAGATCGTCGACGGTGTCGTTGTCGATCTCGTAGTGAATGTTGAGGATCTGGGCGCCCTTGAGCGTCCAGGCCTCGGTCTTGAAACCTTGAATTTCGCGGGCGGTCCTGGCCGCAAACGCCTCGACCGCCATCCTTCCCGAACGCGGCATTAGCGGCCACCTCCCGCCGCAGCGACCTGGGAGCCCGAATCCTGGAAGTGCGGCATCACGTGCTTGGCGAAGACGCGCAGGCTGTTGAGGACCTGCTCCTGCGGCACGGTCTCGAGCGCATTCAACAGGAAGTTGACGCGGTCGACGCCGCACGATTCCCACTTCTTGCAGGCGCGCAGCACGCGCTCGGGATCGCCGATAGCGATACCCTCGGGCACGCCCGCCTCATCGCCGGGTCCCGCCGCCTGCTCGCGCAGCGCCGGCAGCAATCCGAGGGAAGGATAGGACCTGGTCGGCACCGCCTCGCGCGCGGCGAGCAACTGCGCGGCGAGGAAGTTGAAGGTGCCGAGCAGCCGGCGGCCGACCTTGTTGCCGGTCTCGGTGTCCTCGTGGGTGAACAGGAAGTTCACCGTGCTGACCTTGTCGTTGACGAAGGAACCGACCGGCTCACAATTCTTGATGATGTTGTGGTAGACCTTGACCTTGTCTTCCTGCTCCTTGAAGGAACCGAAGGTGATGCCGAGCGCGCCGAGTCCGCGCTCCGCTGCATCGATCTCGGTGCCCGGGCTGGTCACCGCAACCCACATCGGCGGATGCGGCTTCTGGTAGGGCTTGGGAATAATCGCGCGGACCGGCATGCTCCACGAACGGCCCTGATAGCCGAAGCGCTCCTGCGTCCACATCTTGGGGAGACAGCGCACGAATTCGTCCCAGGTCTTCTTGGTGTCGTCGGGATTGGCGCGGAAGCCGCCCAATTCGTTCCACGTCGCGGAACGGCCGGTGCCGACTTCGAGACGGCCGCCGGAGATGATGTCCATGGTGGCGGTGCGCTCGGCGATCTTGATCGGATGGTTGAATTCGGGAACGCAGATAACGATCCCGTGGCCCACCCGCATCTTCTTGGTCTTCATCGCGCAGGCGGTAAGGAAAATCTCAGGGGCGGAGCAATGCGAATACTCTTCGAGGAAGTGGTGTTCGACGCACCAAACCGAGTCGAAGCCGAGCTCGTCGGCGAGCTGGACCTGCTCGAGGCAGTTGTCGAAAACTTTCTTTTCCTTCTCGCGGTCCCATGGGCGAGGGACGGAGATCTCATAGAAGATTCCAAATTTCATCGTCTTACCTCCCGCTTTACAGTCGTTTAGCGCAATCGGGTAAGAAGGGAAAGTCCAGCCCAAAGGGTGTGGCAGGTGCCCGCGTGGATCCAAACCGCCCGATGGGTACCCGCTTGCGCCACGAAGCTTATGCCGTGTGCAAGTCGGACCCCTTGCGCTCGGCGCCGAGCGCGATAACGATCGCATCGAGGGCCAAAACCGTCGAGGCCGCCAGCACCAACGCCGTCGCGTAGCCGAGATGCTGTGCAACGATCGCTTCGACATAGGCGGCGTTGGCGGCGAAGAGCACACCTAGCTGGTAGGCGAGTCCGGAAAAAAGGCCGCGCACCGCGCCCGGCGATAACTCGACCAGATGGGCGGGAATCACGCCCCACGCACCCTGCACCATGAACTGCATCAGGAAAGCGCCGGCGGTCAGCAGCAGAATCGATCGCGGATAGATCCAGAGCGGCACGACCATCAGGCCGATGATCGCCGCCGCGGCCATCGCCTGACGCCGGCCGAAGCGATCCGAGAGCCAGCCGAAGACGAGACCGCCGGCGAGCGCGCCGACGTTGTAGATGATCGCGATCAGCGCGACCGTCCGCGGCGCGAGACCGCGCCCCTTTTCGAGGAACGTGGGGTAGAGGTCCTGCGTGCCGTGAGAGATCAGATTCATCATGGTCATCAGCACGACCAAATAGGCGAACAATCCGAAGTTGCCCCGAATCGCGCTCCAGATCGCGCCTGCCGCGGGACGCATCCGCTGCCACGCCCGCGACTCCGGCACCTTGGTGCGGATATAGAGCGTGAGCAGCGCGGGCGCGCCTCCGATGAAGAACATCGGACGCCATCCGAAGTGCGGGAAGACGAAGAAATACGCCCCGGCCGCGAGCAGGTAGCCGACTGCGTAACCTTCCTGGAGGATACCGGAGAGCATCCCGCGCCATCGCGCCGGGATCGCCTCCATCGCGATGGAAGCGCCCACGCCCCACTCTCCGCCCATCCCGATTCCGTAGATCGCGCGAAGGATCAGAAACCAGCGGTAGCTAGGCGCGAGGCCGCTGGCGAACTCGATCACGGAGTAGAGGATAACGTCGGCCATCAGCGGCCGGCGCCGTCCGTAGCGGTCCGCCAGCCAGCCGAAGATCAACGCTCCCACCGGGCGCAGCGCGAGCGTCGCGGTAATCGTAAAGGCGATATCCGCGACCGATCGATGGAAGTCCGCCGCGATCGCCGGCAGAACGAATACCAGCACGAAAAAATCGAAGGCGTCGAGCGTCCAGCCGAGGAAGCTGGCCACCAGCGTGTGGACGGCTTCGGACCTCGTGATTGCTTCGATCGCCGCGGCGGGCGCGGCAGGTGCGCCGTTGCTCATGCAACCGGCGCAACCGCCGAGGCACCGCCGCGGCGGCCGGCAGAGCGCGTCGCGGTCAGCACGCTTTTGCGGGCGTCATTCCACTTCAGACTGCGATTTGAGCTGCTCGATCTCGCGACGCTGCTGCTCGATCTGCTGCTGCTGCGAATTGAGCTGCGACTGGGTCTGCGCCTGCTCGGTCTCGCGGTTCTGGAGCTCGTTGCCGACCAGGAAGCCGCCTGCCGTTCCAATCGCGCCGCCGATCGCGGCACCGGCGCCGGGCGCGCCGACCGCGGCGCCGATTATCGCGCCCGTACCGGCGCCGAGAATAGCGCCTACGCCGGTGGACTTCTCACGCGTACTGAGCGGCTGCCCCGAGCATCCGGCCACCGCGAGCGCCATCACCGCCGCGATCATGATCGCAACCAGCCTTGTTCCTTTTGACTGCATAGCCGATCCCCTCGAAGTGCTAAGAACGCGCGCCGGGCGCATTTCCGGGAGCTTTGGCACTTCCCCAACCACCTGCGCGCCAGTTTCCGAATCTCCCGCGGTCTCCAACTTTTAACCGGTTACGGCTGCGGCGCCGGCCGCTCGGGCATCCCGGCGATGGTCTTGCCGCTTTCGTCGGCGAGCGCGATTCCCGGGTTACCCTTGGGGCCGATGTGCAGCTCCAGCCGGTCCTTGCCGTTCGGATCGAACAGCACGAGGGCAGGCGCACCGGCGGTGGTTACGCCAAGTCCGACTCGCGCACGCCCGGTCGTCGGATCATATAGCGTCAGACTCGATTCGTTACTCTCCGTCACGGAGAGTGTCGCGATCTGCCGTCCGCCGGAAGCATAGATGGAGACGCCGCTGCGTCCCGTGGCGGCTTCGCCAACGACGACGCGCCGTCCACCGTTCGGATCGTAAAAGGCGACGGCAGCGCTGCCATCCTTGGAGACGCGGAATTCCGCGCGGTTGCGGCCGCTCCCATCCATCAAGCCGAGGTCGGCCGTTCCGCGCTCCGTCACCTCCATCACGCCGCGCTGATTACCCGCTTTGTCGACGAGAACAAACTGTTGGGCCTTGACCGAACGCGCCTGCCTGGCCGCCAGCGCGACCGCCGGCGCCATCTCGGCGGCGAGCGTTCCACCGATAAAACCGCCCGTCAGTGCGAGCATCGCGTACAACCAGTTTCGCCTGTTTGCCATGTTCCAGACCTCCTTCTCTCTGACGTGCCCCTCCAGCTTCCATTCATCGGTTGTTCAAATCAACCGAAGGGGAAGGCGCGCACGAAAAAAAAGAAGGCGGCTTCGGCTGACGCGTGGAGCGGTCGATTGGGGCATCGGCCACGATTCGATCAGGATTTCAGGGCCGGCAGCGCGATCAAGAAGCGGCCTTCGGCGGGCACTTCGATCACGCGGAGCGACCCGTGACCGCGCGCCGCGGCCACGCTCAAGGCGAGGACGGCGGCGTCGGCGGCGTCGAGCGTTTTCACACGATCGCAATTTTCGATCGCGGCCTGGCGCGCCAGGTGTTCGAGGATCCGCAGGCGGCGCGCGAGCGCCTCGCGCGCGGTGACCCGCGGCTCGCCGGACTTTGCCTTGCGCCCTTTCTTGGGGGGCAGGTCCGGCGTGGCGCACCAGAGGCGGAATTGCAGGTCGGGGTAGCCTTCGTAGGTTGCGGCGCCGATCGCGGACAGCGCGCGGTAGGCGGCGAATCCGGCGAGCATGAAGCGGGTGAAGGTTCCGCCTGTGAGCCGGCCGGTATATCCGTTCAGCGCGGCGCCGAAGAGCTCGCGGCCGATCGCGCGCAGATGCGGCTTGCACGCGCGGTGCGCGATCCGGCGGGCAAAATAATCGAACGCGGGAGTGGGAAACAGCGCCAGCGGGCGCATCGCCGGATAGGCGGCAGTGGCGACCATTTGCGCGACGAGCGTCCGCAGGCGGCGGTCGATCTCCCGTCCGGCGCGAGCGGGCCCGGAGCGCTCGACCGCGCCGGCGCGCGCGAGATCGAGATCGGCGGGCCATCGGGGGGAATCCACGATCGCGATGGCCCCTGTCAGCTCGGGTGCCTGCGCGCGCAGGCGATGGGCCAGGGCTTCGATCGCGCTTGCCGCGGGAAGTGCGCCGGATGAGGCAGGATCGGCGCGCGGGGCGGCGAGATCGTCGAGCCGGATGCGCCTCAGGCCGAGGGCGCGCCGATCGGATGAGACGATGGCGAGGTCGAGAAAGTCCTCGCCCACGTCGACGCCCGCGACCGGGGCGCGCGGATCGAGATCGACGCGGTGGAAATTTTTCGAGACCACGAGGCGTCAGGCGCGTCGGGCAGGGCTTATCCCGGCGAATTCGACGCGGTCCGATTCGCCGCGGTCGCAGCGCGCGGCTGATAGAGCAGGCGGTATTCGCGCAGGCCGCCGATCACCTTCTTCACGTAATCGCGGGTCTCGTGAAAGCCGATATTCTCGACGAACTGGTCGTCGTCGCCAGGATACTTTGCCGTCCATCCCGCTACCGCATGCTCGCCGCCATTGTACGCGGCCACGGCCTTGAACACGTCGCCGTTGAACATCACGAGCAATTGGCGCAGGTAGGTGGTGCCGATCTGGACGCTGACGCCGGGATCGTAAAGATCCAGCGGAGAAGGCATCACGCCCGCCGCCGAGGCGTAGTGTTCGGCGGTCGAGGGCAGCAACTGCATCAGGCCGCGTGCGTCGGAAACCGATCGCGCCTGGGGATTGAAGAGGCTCTCCTGCCGAATCAATGCGGCGACCAGCAAGGGATCGAGTTCGTTGCGTCCGGCGGCGCTGCCGATCAGATCCCAGTAGGCGCGCGGATAGCGCAGGCGCTCGGCGACGAGCGGGTCAAGCTCGTTGCGCTTTACCATCCGCTGC
Organism: Binataceae bacterium (SeqCode); assembly: GCA_035624865.1. Lineage (GTDB taxonomy): Bacteria > Desulfobacterota > Binatia > Binatales > Binataceae > JASHZA01. Next base: position 6,256 of record DASPQS010000308.1, read on the forward strand.
GCCATCTCGAGCGCGTCGTACCACGCGCCCACATCGGTCAACTCCCGGAGCACGAAATTGCGCAGCGCCGGATCGTTGCCGGCGTGAGCTTCGAGCGCGCGCAGTTCGGCCGGCTCGAGTTCGCGCAAGCCCATATCGCGCAGGGCAGACAAGCGTTCGAGATGGAATTGCGCAAGGTTGCCCGCGGCAGCCGGCGCGCTGACCGCCACGATTTCGGGCGCCATCGCGGCGGGAAAAGATGCCGGCGCGCCGCCGACTCTCATCGCGGCGAGCGCCGGGTAGTAATTGCTGTCGATACTCGAGGCGACCAGGCTTAAAATCGCGCGGGCGCGGGCCGCGTCACCGTCGCGCTCGAGGGTGCGGCCTTCCCAGTAGCCGAACATGTCGCGGTCGGAAGGATCATGGGTGCGTGCGCGCGCGCGGGCAAACTCCTGCGCCGCAAGATCGTAGCGCCCGAGCATGTAGAGCATGAACGGGGCACGGAAGCGCGCGTCGGCCGCAGCTTCGCTGGCGGGATAACGCCTGATCACCGCGAGGTAGTCAGCGCGCGCTGAATCGAAGGCGCCGTCGTCTTCATAAGTGCGCCCAGTCTCGAAGAGCGCCTTCGGCGTGGCGGCGCTGGTCCGGAAGCCGCGCACGATTCGGCTGAAGTACACGCGGGCCTGCGCGGTGTCGTCGGCGCGCCAGTACGAATGGGCGAGCACGTTGAGGGCAGCCGGAGCATGCGGTCCCGCCGGCGCCAGCGCGAGGTATCGCACGAGCGCCGCCCTGCTCTTCTGTATGTCGGCACGAGAAGCTTCGGCCTCGCACCAGATCAGTTCCGCGCGCGTCGCGGGCGGCGGTCCCATCGCGAGCGCCACACGCACTTGCGCCAGCGCCAGCGAGGGCTGGCCCTCGCGCAGCAGCAGGGACGCCTCGGCGAGGCGGTAACGGACAGACGACGTGTCGACGATGCCCGGATGATCGCGCACGATGCGCTCGGCGAGCGCCCGCGCGTCGGCGTCGTCGGGTCCGCCGGGGTATTGATCGCGCAGGCGCTGGGCTTCGTCGTAGGCGGCGCGGAAGTCGCCGGCGGCAAATCTCGCCTGCGCGATCAGGATCACAGCATTCTGCGCACTGGCTCCGCCGCGGCCGGCGACCTCGGCGGCCGCAGAGATGGCGAGATCGGGGCGGCCGGAATCAAGCTCAAGACGCGCATATTCGAGGGCGCCCGCGTCCGCCAGCACGCTTTGCGGATAATCCTGCATGAGCTGGTGGAACGCCTGTGCGGCGTCGGGCTTATTGCCGCTGGCGCGATCGGCCTGGCCCAGGTAGAAGAGCGCGTAGTCGGCAAGATCGGGCAGGGTTTTCGCCGCCAACTGCATCCGCTCGATAGTTTCGAAATAGTCGCGGCGCTGGTAGGCGCCGTAGCCCTCGAGGAAGGCTTTGCGCAGATCGAGCGGCTCGACTTTGTTGCGTTCGAAGGGCAGCAGCTGGGCGAGAGTGAATCGGCCCGCCGCGGCGTCCGCGCCGTTGGCCCGAGGCGAGGGCGCAAGCCATCCGAGGGTCAAGGCGGCGATGAGCATCGCGAGCGCGCGCGAGGGCGCGTTCAATCGGGATCGCCGGGCCATCCGAGGGGCTCCAACCTGCGCATTGCGTTTATGATCCACCGCACCCATCCCCCACCGCGCGTCAGGCCCTTGCGGGACGCCGCGCGCTCTGGCAACAAATCGTCTACACTCAGCTTACACGCAAGATGCACCAGCCTGAATTGATCCTCGCCTCCGGTTCGCCCCGGCGCAAGAGCCTGCTCGCCGCAGCCGGAGTTGAATTCGAGGTGGTCGAAAGCGGGGTCGACGAAATCCGCGCGGAGCACGAAAGCGCGCGCGATTTCGCGCTGCGGGTCGCGTGCGACAAGGCGCTCAACGTTTCGAGGCGTCATCCGGCGCGGCTCGTGATCGCGGCCGACACGGTGGTCGAATGCGGCGGCGAGATTCTGGGCAAGCCCGCGGACGCGGGCGATGCGCGCCGGATGCTGCGCCTGCTGTCGGGCAATATCCACGTCGTCGTGACGGCGTTCGCGCTGGCGCGCGCCGGAGTCGTGGTCGAGAGCGCGGTCGCGACCAGCCGCGTGACGTTCCGCACGATCGCGGCGGAGGAAATCGAAGCGTATATCGAAACGGGGGAACCCTTCGACAAGGCCGGCGCGTACGGTATCCAGGAT
>DASPQS010000309.1:0-6460 GCA_035624865.1 Binataceae bacterium (SeqCode)
AAGCAGGTGGGGGCAATCGCTTCAGCACAAGACGGGGCAGCCGCGGCCACACGTTCACAGGTGGCGCCGGCGCAGATCCGGCCGGCCGCAGCGACCGCGCGCCAGGTAGTCGCTGACTTCGACGATAATGCCGAAGCCATCGATATTCTTAAGAAATCCGGCCCAGTCGGAATCATTTTCCTGCTCGCCTACATCGCGATTGACGCACGGCACGGTGCGCCGTCGCTGAACCTGCTGGTTTCGCCCTATCACTGGATCGCGCTGGCGGTGGTGCTGGCGTTTTTCGGAATGACCTGGCTGCCGGGCTTTCGGGCGCACTGGCGGCTATGGTCGCTGCTGTGCTGTATCACGATGATCATGTTGATGATCCGCACGAGTGCGATCACGCATGAGGCATACACCCGCTACATCACCATCGTATTGTGCCCGTTCGCAACCGCGGCCTTCGTCATTTGGGGATGGCGCTGGCAGTTGTCGCTGATCATCGCCTGCTTTCTCCTGTACGTGATTTCGGAGGCGGTTGTTCCGATCGGGAGGCCGTTCGAGATCCATCGGATGCTCGGGATGATAGCGGCCCTGACGCTGTCGCAGTTCACCGCGGTTTTTCACGACCGCTACCGGCGTAAGCTCAAGCGTCAGTTGATTCAATTGGCCGAGGCTGCGGCCTTTCGCGAGACCCAGATCGCGACCATGACCCACGATATTCGCAATCCGCTCGCGACGCTGGTCGGACTGGTCACGCTGCTGGTCGAGGACGAACTCAACGAGAAGGAGCGCAACAATCTTCTCGCCCGCGTATGGTCCACGACAACGTCGATGGACCTGCTGGTAAAGAACGTACTCGACCTTTACCTGCTCGAAGAGCAGCGGCTGCGGCCGAATTCGCGAATTATCGATGCCAACGCAGTGGTCTCGGAAACTGCGGACCATTGCGGTATCGAGGCGCGACTCAAAGGCCTCAAACTCAGGCTCGAGCTCGGCGGCCTGCCCAAGGCCAACCTCGACCCGCTGCATCTCGAACGCATCGTCGCCAACCTGCTGACCAGCGCTATCCGCCGGACGCCGGCGGGTGAAGTGCGTCTTCGGACGTCGCAGCATGGCCAGTGGGTGCTAGTCGAGGTCAGCGACACGGGTCCAGAAGCGACGCCGTCCGAAATCGAGCGCATCTTCTCCCGCCCGAACCTGGCGGTGGACGGCGCGCGCTCTTCGGCGCTCGGCCGCTATATCGCTCACGCTCTGGTCGAGGCTGACGGGGGAAAGATCCAGGCCAAAGTCGAGGATGGATGGGGGCTGAACCTTATCGTTCGGCTTCCTATCGACTCACCCGGGTCGTAGCGACTCCCCGGTTGTTGGTGTTGGGTCGCGAGCCCGATTACTTCAGGGACCGCGGCGGTCTGCCGGTGGCGGCGCGTAATACGCCGACTTGGGTTTCGAGCACGTCGCGCATCGCCGAGCACACCATCTGGCATAGATCGAAGATCATCGGCTCAGCGATGAAGTAGTAGGCTGTAGTACCTACCGGCCGCCGTCCTACCAGAGCCACCTCCTGCAACACGCGCAGGTGCTTGCTGACGTTGGGTTGAGTGGAACCCACGGCCCGCGTCAGCGCGGTCACGCTCAATTCACCGGCCTGCAACGCCTGCAAGATGCGGAGGCGGATCGGTTCGCCCATCGCGCGGAAGCGCGCCGCGACCAACTCGAGAGCCTGGGGCGGCATAGCGTGGTTGCCGACCAACTCGGTATTTTCACTTGCGACCATATCTATATTCGTATATATTCATATAGAGATAGTCAAGCAGGACGCGATTATCGGTGGCGTATCTCAGCAGCGGAGGATAGCGGATTTGCTTGAGTTAACTGGTGCGTTGCTGGCACTCGCGGCCGGTGCGGGTTTTGCGGGCGCTCTTTCCGGGCTTGGCGGCGGCGCCTTCCTCGTTCCGGCTCTAGTGGTCTTGGTTGGGCTGCCGATGCAAGCCGCGATTGGCGCAAGCCTGCTGGCGGTTGTCGCGACCAGCGCCGGCGCAAGCGTAGCCTTTGTGCGCGACGGTTGGACCAACCTGCGGGTCGCGATTGTACTGGAATGCGCAACTGTAACCGGGGCTATCGCCGGAGCCTGGCTTGCCGGAATGGTTTCCCCCGCGCTTCTCGAGGCATTGTTCGCACTGGTAATGCTGCAATCCGCATATTTCTCGATGCGCAAGCGCGACTCGGATGTTCTGCCCGCGAGCGATCGTTTGTGCGAGCGACTTGAGCTCGGGGGCGAATTTCCCGGTGACTCGGGGGAACCGGTGCGTTACGGAGTGAGCAACCTGCCCGGGGGTTCGGCGATCATGGTGCTGGCCGGAGTGATGTCGGGGTTGCTGGGGATCGGGTCGGGCGCGCTCAAGGTTATCGCAATGGATCAGGTGATGGGCCTGCCGCTGAAGGTTTCAAGCGCGACGAGCAACTTCATGATCGGGGTGACTGCGGGCGCAGGCGCATTGGTCTTCCTGTCGCGCGGCGATGTTGTGCCAATGGTGGCAGCGCCGGTCGCCCTTGGCGTCACGGCGGGTGCGATCGCCGGCAGCAAGCTACTTCCGTACGCAGACGTAAGATGGCTGCGGGCAGGCTTCGTGGTGATTCTGGTACTCGTTGCAGCAGAAATGGGCTGGCGGGCCTTTGGCGGCGTCTGATAAACGAGTCTTTTTTGATGTTTGCGCGAGCCTTGTCGATTGACGCGAGGACGAATCCGATAATGCCGGTCGATCCCGAAGAAGAAAGGATACTGCGCCTTTGGACTCCGGTTCTGCTGCGCGTAATACTCGTCGCGGCCGTTGTGTTGATGGCCCTTGGCACCGGCCTCACATTGTTCGTCGCGCGTGACCACGTGGATCCCGCCACTTTCCGTCATCCGGTCTCGGTACGCGTGCCATTGCTAACGGTCTTGAGCGAAGGAATCCGAGGCAATGCGAACGCGATCGCGACGCTCGGGCTGATGGTGTTGACTCTTGTTCCACTGGTGCGGGTAGCGCTTTGTTTTCTGCTCTTCCTCAAAGAGCGCAGCGGCATTTTCGCCGCTTTTACCGCTTATGTATTGGCCGGACTGATTGCGGGGATCCTGCTTGGGAGAATCGGATAGTCTCAACGCTTCTTGAGGGCCTCAAGCTCGTCGAGCGTGCGTGGCCAGTCCGCGTGGAGGAGACGGGAGAGCGCCCGGTCGGCGAGAAGGCGGCCACCGGTCTGGCATCGCGGGCAGTAATTGGTCTCGTTTGTGACGTGGCGAATTCTTTGAACCTTAGTTCCGCAGCGCGGGCAGGGTTCACCGTAACGGCCGTGGACGGCCATGCCGGCATGGAAGGCCGTAACTTTTTCGGGAAAACCACCAGCGGCCTCAGCGCGCAGCCGTTCGGTCCATTCGATCAGCGTTGCGCGCACCGCTTCGTAGAGCCGCTCGATCGCTTCCGGAGCGAGCTTCTGAGTCATCGCGATGGGCGAGAGTTGCGCACGATGTAGGATTTCGTCTGAATAGGCGTTGCCGATGCCGCTCAGGATATGTGGGTCGGTGAGGGCCCGCTTGAGCGTATGGTTGGACGAGTTCAGAGCAGCGGAGAAAGCCTCGAGGTCCGTCTCAAGAGGTTCGATTGCGCCGGCATCCAGGGAACGCAACCCGCTTTCTCCCTCCACGACATGAAGCGAAGCGCGATGCTGCGTGCCCGCTTCGGTAAGCAGCAGCGACCCGTTGTCGAACTCGAACGCTGCAAGCGAGTTCCTGGCGGCCGGCTTCGCGCCGACACCCCGCCAATGGAGCCGTCCCGCAATTTTAAGATGGAGCACCAACCACAAGCCGTGTTCCATGCCGATCGCGACCTGCTTGCCCAGCCGCCGCACTTCGCAAACGGTCGTTCCGAACGTCTCTGCCAGAGGCGGGGTCGCCGAGCGCAAGAGGAAAGGACTCTTGACCGCGGCTCGGATCAGCTTATGGCCGATAAGCCGTTCACGAAGAGCTTCGACATATACCGTTACATCAGGCAGCTCCGGCATGGCTTCTTTAGATCCTGGATCGCAAATCGATAGCGCCTATCCTAGCAGGCCTCGATGAGAACCCGATGAGGAACGTTTCGATTACCGACGCGCGACTAACTATGTGAACCGCGCTCGAAAGGATTGAATGGCTTCGACTTCGAACAGCGCTATTCGCAACCGCCCTCACAGGGCAGGCGCAGGACGGGGGACCATGTGCGCTACGGGTTCGTAATCGATCATAACCGCTGTATCGGGTGCCATGCCTGTACCGTCGCCTGCAAAGACGAGCATAGCGTTCCGGTGGGTGTCTTCCGCACCTGGGTCAAGTACATCGAGAAGGGTGAGTTTCCGAACACCAGCCGACACTTCGGCGTGATGCGCTGCAACCATTGCGACGCGGCTCCGTGCGTCGAGATCTGCCCGACGGGCGCGCTCTTCCGGCGCGATGACGGTATCGTGGATTTCGACAACAGCCGTTGCATCGGATGCAAATCGTGCATGCAAGCGTGCCCATACGATGCGCTGTATATCGATCCCGACACGCACACGGCCGCCAAGTGCAACTTCTGCGCGCATCGAATCGAGCTGAAGCTCGAACCAGCGTGCGTCGTTGTATGCCCTACACGAGCGATTATCGCCGGCGATTTGGACGATCCTCGAAGTCCAATCGCTCAGATCGTGGCGACTCAGAAGGTTGCCACCCGCAAACCTTACAAGGGAACACAGCCGAAGCTCTTCTATGCGGGTATCGAGGGTGACTTCCTGCAACCGGCGATGATGGAGGCGCAAGCGAGCCATCTTTTCGCCGAACATAATCCGGCGGCAAATCCAAGTCAGCTCGACTACCCGGAAAAGGAGCGCGAGGTGCCGGGCGTTGCTCGCGTAGTGTACGACGTCGCGCATCCCCAACCTTGGGGAGTGATTCCGGCGCTCTACCTTTGGACCAAGTCGATCGCGGCCGGACTGCTGATCGTTGCTGCGGTCCTGACGTTCTCAAAGAATCCAGGTGCGGATGCGGTCGTGCCGGCGGTGCTCGCACCTATGGCGGCAATTGCGTTTCTTGCGATTACCACGATCCTATTGATCGCCGATCTTGACCGGCCCGACCGGTTTTACTTCATCCTGACCAAACCGAATCGGCGATCGTGGCTGGTGTGGGGTACCTGGATCCTAATCGTGTACGGGATTCTCGGGCTCGGATGGGCCGGCTTCGCACTCTTCACACGCGGGGTGCCGCGCGCCTTGACGGCACTCGCCGCGGTCGCTGGTGCGGCAGCGGCGGGCTATTCAGCGTTTCTCTTCGCGCAGGGCAAGGGAAGGGATCTTTGGCAGAGCCCGCTTTTCCTCTGGCATCTGATTGTGCAGGCAGTCGTGGCGGGTGCCGCCTCGATGATCCTGATCGCCGCGGCCGCGGCGGTTCATCGCTTTGGGTTGATTCCCAACGGCGGCCGCCAGATCATTCGTTTACTCGATCCGATACTCGCGGGCGCAATCGTTGTGAGCGTGCTGATGATCCTCGGCGAGGTATTCCTGCCGCCATTCAGCGCCGACGTCGAGCGCGCGACCGATCTGATCATTCGCGGCAGGCTGCGTGCGAGGTTCTGGTACGGGGTGATCGTGATCGGCGGACTCATCCCACTGGCGCTGCTCTGCTTCGAGCTCACCAATAACGTTTCAAGTCCGGCCCTCGATACTTTGGCAGCGGTGCTGACGCTGGCCGGTTTGTTCGTTTTCGAGGAGATATGGATCACGGCGGGCCAAGCTCCGCCGCTGAGCTAGACGCGTGTGAAGGAGCCGGCCTGTCTTTCACTGTTGGTCAGCGTTAGTTTTATGCCATGCCAGACGAACTCGCCCCGCTAAATCCCTCCGCCGCGGACCTCGAATTTCCTGCCGGCGGGCTCGCGAGCTTTCCGCCGGTCGAACGTTGGGAGGACTGGGTCGAGTACGATCCAGCGCAATGGCCGCGCAAGGCGGAAAAGCATTACGCGCTGATCCCGACGATTTGTTTCAACTGCGAGGCGGGATGCGGGCTCCTCGCCTACGTTGACAAGGCAACCGGGCGCATCCGCAAGTTTGAGGGCAATCCTGTGCATCCGGGCAGTCGCGGACGCAACTGCGCCAAGGGTCCCGCAACGCTCAACCAGGTCACCGACCCGGAGCGCATCCTTTATCCGCTGCGGCGCACCGGCAAGCGCGGCGAAGGGAAGTGGGAGCGCGTCAGTTGGGACGTGGTGCTTGATGACCTCGCGGGTCGAATCCGCGCAGCGCTGACCGAGGGGCGGCGCAGCGAGATCATCTATCATGTCGGACGTCCAGGCCATGAGCTGCTTTACAACCAGCGCATTCTGCATTCGTGGGGCATCGACGGCCACAACAGCCATACCAATATCTGCTCGGCGGGCGCGCGCGCGGGCTACGCCTTCTGGTCAGGGATCGATCGTCCCTCGCCCGACCATGC
>DASPQS010000310.1:0-8008 GCA_035624865.1 Binataceae bacterium (SeqCode)
GGTATTTCTGGGTGAACGTCCCAGCGTGCGCGAGATCGCGGGGATCGCGATAGCGATAGCCGGAGTCGCGATGCTGGTGCTCGGCGCCGACGCCAGCCGCCCGGCCAAAGCGGCAGAGGCAGCCGAAGCGGTGCATCACCCGGTGAGTTGAACCCGAGGCGGGGCGTGCGTCATGCGCAAGGCGCATTTGACTATCCGCGGGCGCTGGTCTTTGATTGCTGGCATTGAGGGAGCGCGAGGCATCCCGCTTCGCGCCGTACAAAACAGGTAGCGAGGAAGATCATGGCCCGACTGGTCAAGCTCGAGAGAAACGCTCCGTACGAAATTGCCGAGGGAACCGAACTCCCGGTGTGGATATGCGCTTGTGGACTTTCCAAGAACAAGCCCTTCTGTGACGGATCACACAAGCGCACGCGAGACGAGGCTCCCGGCGACACCTATGTCTACGACGACAAGGGGCGCGTGCCCGCACCGAAATAGCCAACGGCGCAGACCGTCGGCGGCGGTGATGTGACGGTCCCCGCCGCCGGCGAGTTACCCGCCGCGCTTCAGGAAGATCGAAATCACCAGGAGCGCCAGCGCCACCCGATACCACGCGAACGGTTTGTACGTCCGCGTGCGCACGAAACGAATCAACGCCGCGATCGCAGCAAGGCCAAACACCGCGGAGGCCAGAAAGCCCAGAATTATGTCGGGCGACAGCGCCTCGTGAATCAGGTGGCGCCCCTCCACCAGGCCCGCTCCCGCGATTATCGGAGTCGCCATCAGGAAAGAAAAATTTGCGGCGTCCTGCCGATCGATGCTAACGATGCGCGCCATCGTGATGGTTGCGCCCGAGCGGGACACGCCCGGTATGATCGCGAAGGCTTGACTAAGTCCGATCAAAAGGGCATCTATGAACGTGATTTCGCTGATTGTTCGCTTTTGCGGCGAGACCTGGTCGAAGTACCACAGACCGATGCCGAGCAGAGCCATTGCGATCGCGATGAGAAGTGGGGAACGGAAAATTGTTTCCGCCTGTTTTTCGAAGGCGAGGCCGATGACGGCTCCAGGCACCGAGGCAATGATGAGCAGTATCAGGAGGCACTGGTTTGCGTGGTCTCCGTTGAACGGCGATGCCGCCATTTTGGCCCATTGTGGCCAGTAATAGATTATCAAGGCGAGTAATGTGCCCAAGTGAAGCGCTACATCAAAAGCCAATCCCTGATCGCTCCATCCGAAGAGCCACGGCGTCAGCACCAGGTGAGCCGAACTGGATACAGGAAGGAACTCGGTCAGGCCCTGGACGGTGCCGAGAATTAGAGCTTGAATAGACGAAGTCATCTTTATACGTTCTATGACACGCTTTTGTCGTCAGTCGATTTAGTGTCTAATTCAACACGACTATTTCCAATAGAACGCCTTAGCGCTCGATTGTCAGAAGTGAAACGCTTGGCAGATGCCGGTTACGTTAATAATATGGGACACACTCGGCGAGGTTTGAATTCCAGGAGGTCGGCTGATGGCTCGAAGCTCCAGACCTAAGGTAGTGCCTCTCAGGGACGCCAATGTGTTGGGAGGCGACTCTGAACGTTCGGCCGACGCCTATGCGGACATCAGGAGAGTCGAGGCGCCGCGCCGATTTCCGCTCGTCTCCAGCCTGCCTCGCCTGCCGCTGATGATTCCGGACGAGATTCTGGATTACTACGGCTGGGTCTTTTGCCAAGGAGGCTTCCTTAACCTCCAGATGACATTTGAGCAGTTTTTGTCGGTCGTGGCTGCCGTAAGTCCGAGCGGCCTGGCTCCGGAGTATGACGACGGGGTGCTGACCCCGGCGGACTAGCGGCCGGGACGTACGTTCGTTTTTGATTTTGCGTCTTGCCGGTGTCTGCAAGCCGGGAACGCATTCCTTCCGCATCCGCATCCTCCCCCACGCGCGCGCAGTCCGGCGTCTGCTTACCGCGACGCCCCTTTGAGCAGGCTGTTTCTCACCCAGATATTTTCGAACGGCGTAACGTCGGCGGGTGACGAAAGTCCGTTGTCCTTCGCGATTTCCCGCCAGTTGTCCTCGCTGCCCGTTACCCGCTTGGCGAGTGCCTTGAGGTCCTCGTTCGGCAGCAGGGTGAAGTTCACACCGCCTGTTGAAGGCAATCGCGAAGGTGGCGGGAACTTTGCCGCTAGCTCGTCGATTTCCTTGAACAGATCGAAGCGCGTGCTTGCCTTGTAGCTCGCGAGCGACTCGTCCGGGATGGCCTCGGTGCGAACGTTGACCATGATCTTGCTCTTATGGCCGTCTACGGGGGCGATTTGAATTTCGTACCGATAGCGCGGTTCCTGGGGCAGGAACAGGTGAAAGAATCCAGTGGCCGTGTTGGGGTCGGCTTCGCGCCACAACGTGATAATCGAATTGTCGGGCTGGCGTTCGAACAAGATCCCGTCGCCGCGCAACGCGTCCTCGGTGAGCTGAAGTGCGTCGGCCGGCGGATAGTTCACGGTGTGTTCTTCGCCGAGAGCGGTGTCGGCCGCACTGTAATGCTCGCTGTAGGTTTTGTACCCGACGTAGCATCCGGCCAGCGTCGAGCCAACGCACACCGTTACCGCGAACAGCCACCTGAGCACAGTTTTGCGCGACAACACCATCTTCAGGAAAACATGCGATCGGGGCGGGCGCAAGCCGCACGCTTGCAGCTCTCGATCTTCGCTCGAAGCCGAGGCAGGTGGGACGGTTATGCCGGAATACCTCCGCAAAAGCCCCCTCGAGAAAGGCCCCTGCCGGCGCTTGCCACGCGCCCAAGAGCACGGCAGTATGCGTGGACCGAAAACAAACACCCGACGCCGCGCTTTCCGGCGCGTGCCTCGAGCGCGTTACCATCATGGTTGAACCGATCAATTCCAGTGCGCGGCACGTAGTCGCGGTAATCGGCGCGGCGACGGCCGGGTCCGAGATCGCCAACGTTCTCTCGGAGCGCGGCGCCGTTGTCGTCGTTTTCGAACAGAATCCACGGCCCTACGGAAAAATCGAAGATGGATTGCCGCGCTGGCACGTCAAGCAGCGCAAGGACGAGTACGAGGAGATCAACAAGCGCCTCGCCCGGCCCAACGTCGAGTTCGTGCCGTTGACCCGGATGGGCCGCGACCTCGCTTTTGACGAGTTGCGCGAAAAATGGGGATTCAGCGCAGTGGTCCTGGCGCTCGGAGCCTGGCGCGATCGGCAGTTTCCGGTGGCGGAGGCTGACCGGTACCTCGATCGCGGGCTGATTTATCAGAACCCGCTGATCTACTGGTTCAATCATTACGTGGAAAAGGCCTACGACGGCCCGCGCTACGATCTCGTGCCCGGAGCGATCGTTATCGGCGGCGGCCTCGCCTCGATCGACGTGGTCAAGGTGCTTCAAATCGAGATGGCGCTCAAGGGATTGCGATCGCGCGGGATCGTGGAGGAGATGCTTCGGCTCGAGCGCGAAGGGATCGAGCCGGTGCTCAACAGCCATAAGCTGACCTGGGCCGATCTCGGGATTGCGCCGTCAAAGTTGTTCTATCGCCGGCGCGTGCTCGACATGCCGCTGTCGGACATCGCTCCCGATGCGCCGCCCAAGCGGGCCGAGGCGATGCGCCAGGCGCGCGCAAAAATCCTCGAGAAGGCGCAGCGCAAATACCTGTTCGAGTTCGAGGATCGGCGCGTGCCGACCGGGCTCATCGTGGAAGGCGATCGGCTGGCGGGCCTCCAGATAAGCCATACCGAGGTGATCGAAGGCAAGGCGCGCACGCTTCCGAATAGCCAGGAGCCGGTGCGCAGTGCGCTCACGATCAGCTCGATCGGGAGCATCCCCGAGCCCATCCCGGGAATTCCGCAGCGCGGCGAGGTCTATCAATACGTCGACGAGAAGATCGGCCTGCTTTTGGACGGGCCCACCGCGGTCTACGCAGCCGGTAACGTCCTCACCGGCAAGGGCAATATCAAGGACTCGCTCGACAGCGGATCGGAAATCGGCATCCTGGTGGCCGAGCGCTACCTCGGCCTGGCGGACGACGGAAGCCGCACACCGCTCGCCGAGGCGATGCGCGAGGCAACTCATCAAGCGGCGGAGGGGATGGCGGCGAGTATCACGAGCCGCGATCCGCTGCCTGCCGCGACAGTCGCCCAGATCCTGGGGAGGGTGCGCAAGCGCCAGCTAGCGGTCGGTTACGACGGCAACTATCGCGAATGGATCGCGCGCGTTACGCCGGCCGACTTGCAGTAAGCGCGACACAGCCTGTTTTGCTTTGCGTCGGTTCGCACGGTAGCCTTTCGTTCTGAACGGAGGACTCTGTGCGTGGACGAACTCAAGCGAACCGACCCCGAGATCTATGAGCTGGTCAAGGACGAGGAGCGATACCAGCTCGAATCGGTCCGCCTGATTCCGTCGGAGAATTACGTCTCGAAGGCCGTGCTCGAAGCCACGGGTTCCGTTCTCGCGAACAAATATTCGGAAGGCTACGCCGGCCGCCGTTATTACGAAGGCCAGCGTTACATCGACCGGATCGAGACGATCGCGGTCGAACGCGCCAAGGCGCTGTTCGGCGCCGAACATGCCAACGTCCAGCCCTACTCGGGTTCTCCCGCCAATCTCGCCGTCTATTTCGCGTTGCTCAAGCCGGGCGAAGGCCTGATGGGACTCGCGCTCCCGCACGGAGGCCATCTGACGCACGGATGGGACGTGAGCATTACGGGCAGCTTCTGGCGGCCGATTCGGTACGTGGTCGATCGCGAGTCGGAGCGGATCGACTACGACGCGGTGCGGGATCTCGCGCGCAAGGAGCGCCCCCGGATGATCGTGACGGGGGCCACCGCCTACCCGCGCCAGTTCGACTTCAAGGCCTTCGGCGAAATTGCCAAAGAAGTAGGAGCCTACCTGCTGGCCGACATCTCGCACATCGCCGGGCTGGTCGTCGCCGGGGCGCATCCCGACCCCGTCCCGTATGCCGACGTCGTGATGACGACCACGCACAAGACGTTGCGCGGCCCGCGCGGCGCGATGATCCTGTGCCGCGAGGAACTGGCCGCGAAGATCGACAAGGCGGTCTTCCCGGGCTTGCAGGGCGGCCCGCACAATCATACGACGGCGGCGATCGCGGTGGCGCTCAAGGAGGCGGCGACGCCGGCGTTCCGCGAGTACGGTCATCAGGTGGTGCGCAACGCGAAGGCGATGGCTGCGGAATTGATCGAGCGCGGCTTCAACCTGGTTTCCGGCGGCACCGACAATCATCTGATCCTCGTCGATCTCACGAACAGGAAAGTGATCGGAAAGAAGGCCGCGCAGGCGCTCGATCGCGCCGGCATCGTGTGCAACTACAACACCGTACCGTACGATCCGCGCAAACCCTTCAGCCCCAGCGGAATCCGCCTGGGCACGCCGTCGGTGACCTCGAGAGGGATGAAGGAAGCGGAGATGCGGCGGATTGCCGCATGGATGGACGAGGTGATCGCGCACGTCGACGACGAGGCAGCGATCGCGCGGGTCAGCGGCGAGGTGCGTGAGTTCTGCCGCGCCTTCCCGGCGCCGGGGATTACGGTCTAGTCAGCCCTCGTTCACGCCCGTCGCGACCGGTCAGTGACTTCCGATCGGCGTACGCTCTTCGTGCTCTGATACGAATAGGCCGCCACGGCGCCGATCAACAAAATCGCGTCACGTCCAAGATCGAACCACATCCTGCCGCGCGACGGTTCGCTCGTCCCAAAGCATCCGCAGTCGATGGTAAGGCCGCGCACAAGCGCGGAGACGACTGCTGAAACGAAGATGGCGGAGATGATTAGGATTCCAAGCGAAGCGGGCCGGCCAAGAAATCCCGTAATCAGGAGCAGGCCGGTCAGAATTTCGAAAACCGGCAGCGAAAGCGCGAACGAATTGACCAGCATGTTCGGCAAGATCTGAAACGACGCGATGTTGTCCGCGAACTGGAGCGGATCGCGGATCTTGAGCGCGCCCGCGTAAACGAAAGCCGCGCCCAGCGCCAGCCGCAAAGCGAAATCGAGCCAGCGCCGATTCGAACCCGACAAAACACGCATCAGTTCATCCCTTACTGGTGGGCAGACCGGCGGCAGTCCAGACGTCCCATCCACCTGCAAAGATTCGGACGTGATCGAAGCCGAGACTGACTAACGCCTGGGCCACCATCTTGCTGTCGTGACACGCCCCACCCGAGCAGTAGACCACCATGGGACGGTCTTTCGCTCTTTCCATGGTTGATCGGAGGCGCAGGTAGTCTCGCGCGAAGTGATCGCGTGAAAGGTTCAGGGCGCCGGGCACATGTCCTTGCCCATAATAAAGCGACGAACGCGCATCGAAGATCAACGCGCTCCTGTCTTCAACGATGCGGTGAAATTGATTGAGGTCGATAGTGTCGACGGGGAAGGACTCGAATGGCGGTGCGGCCACCAGCTCGGCGAGCTGCGATTGCAGCCGTTCCTGCGGAGACTGATAGACCATTGATAGCGGCTGCGAGGAGAAATGATTGATCGCGAAGCCGATCATTACCGACAGTGCGGCTAACCCGGCGACTCCTGCGAGGTCGCGGCCAACGTTGGTGAGCGTGCCCATGGAGTCGCGCTCAGCGTCAGCCGTGCCAGTCGACGCCCGCGCTGCCAAGCAAGCCGCCGCCGGATGCGGCCTGTTCGACGTCGCCGGCAATTTTGGCCGGATTAGTCTCCGACGCCATGTACTGGATCATCTGATGCCCATCCGGACCAACCAGGAAAAACTCGAGCACGTGGTCGACCGACCCGTCGGACTCGCGCTGGCGGCGCAACTTGAAACGCGCCATGACCGCGTCGATTTGCTGAGGCGTCCCCGTCAGAAAGAGCCATCCTCGATTGTCGGCCACTCCCTGTTCCTTCGTGTAATCCGCCAGCTGCTGGACGTGGTCGTGCTCCGGATCGACCGTCACGGAAACCAGCCACGCCTTGTTTCCGAGCGCGGGACCGAGCTCATTGGCGATCCGCCGCATTCGCGCCGTCAGCATCAGGCAAGGCCCAGGGCAGGTCGTGTAGAAGAAATCGAAGAGGACCGGTTTACCCTTGAGCGAGGCAAGCGAAACGCTGCTGCCGTGCTGATCCGTCAGGGAAATATCGGGCAGGCAATCGACATCGCTCGCGGCCGAATACGATCCGGGTTCCTCGATGCCTTTGTTGCAGGCGGGCATCGCGACCGCGAGCACCACCAGCAGGACCAGTGCGAGACCGTCGCGGAGGAGTCGCGACACGCGATTTTTCTTACGCAATAGAGCCATCGTTCACTTCTGTGCCGGCGCGGGTGCGGCAGTTCCCTGCCGCAGCAGCGGCAGTACCACGCCTGCGAGACTGTCCTCGGTTAAGGGCGTTTCACCAGGTGCCAGTTTGGCACGCACGACGCCGTCGCGATCGACAACGAACGTGATCGGCAGAACGCTCGGCGCGCCGAAACCGTTGACCTTCGCGTCATCCAGCATAGCGGCTGGATAGCCGAATGATTGCATCACCTTGAGCACGTCGGACCGATCGCGCGGGCGGTCGGCGCTCAGGCCGATCATCTCAAGCCCCTGACCACGATAGCGCTGGTAAAAGGCGTCCAAAGCCGGCATTTCCTTGCGGCAAGGCGGGCACCACGTGGCCCAGAAGTTGACGATCACGACCTTTCCTCGCAGTTTCGCGAGGTCAAAGTCCTGTCCGCTCAGCTCCGGCACGACCAAGGCTGGCGAGTTTTGACCAACGATTGCGGTGGCAAATGTCAAACTGGCGGCAGAAACGGTCATCGCGGCTCCCGCGACGAGCGCGACAAACCAAAAGACAGGTCGCACGATAACACCTCTCGCCTTAGAAGCTGTAGCTCACAATCAGCTTGGTCGCGAAGGGGGCGGTCAGCTGATAGCCGTTCATGTTCTGGAAAATCGGGACTTCGATATCGGCGTAGACCCTCACGTTTTCAATTATCGTCTCGATGCCTGGAGCAATTGATACCTTGTCGTATCCAGTGTCTCCTGGACTCGCATTGGTTCCGCGGTCGCGTGCGCGATC
>DASPQS010000311.1:0-2395 GCA_035624865.1 Binataceae bacterium (SeqCode)
CAACGATGCTCAAGGTAAGACGCGATCTTTTCCGGATCGGCGCCCCGCTCTGCTCTGCTTCGTCAAAGAAGACTGCCCTACCTGCGGCCTAACCATGCCGCTGATCGAGGACGCTCATCGTGCCTTCGGCGGAGCCATCGACGTAATCGCAATCGGGCAGGATCGCGCTGGCAACGAAACTCTGGTCAAGCGCCACGCGCTCACCGTACCGATGCTCGATGACTCCGGGCTAAAGGTCTCGTTTACTTACGGCATCGAGATCGTCCCGACGATAATTCTTGCCGACGGCGATGGCATCGAGCAGCGCCGCTTTATCGGTTTCGGGCGCGAGGACTGGCGCGATATGTTCGCCGAGTTGGCGCGCATCGCGAACCAACCGGCGCCGGAGGCCGCCTGGGAGTCATATCCCGAAACACGCCCCGGATGCGGCTCGAAATCCGTCGAGCCGGGTATTGCGGAGCGCCTCCTGGCCGAAGCAGAAGGAAGTCCGCTGCGTGCGCGCCGGATCGAAATCGCCGACCAGGACGACGTCTTCGAGTTCATGTTCGATCAGGGGCTGACTGATGGCCTGCCGGTAATACCGCCCACTCCCGAGCGTGTCCTGAGGATGCTCAAGGGAACCCGCCGCGACGCACAGGAAGTCGTCGGCACCTGCGCACCCAACTACGCGCCCGTCACCATCGAGAAGATCGCGATCAACGCCGTGATGGCGGGCTGCAAGCCCGATTACCTGCCCGTCGTAATCGCGGCAACCCAGGTGATCTGCACTCCCGAATTCAATATCCACGGCGTCACCGCAACAACCTACGGCGCAACCCCGATAATCGTGGTCAACGGGCCCATCCGCCACAAGCTCAAGATGAACATGGGGATCAACGTCTTCGGCCAGGGCAATCGCGCCAACGCGACCATCGGCCGCGCAGTCAAGCTGATCGTGCGCAACGTCGGCGGCGGCCGTCCGGGCGAGGTCGAACGCGCCGCCTTCGGCTCGGCCAGCAAGTACACCTGTTGCTTCCCGGAATTCGAGGAGAAGAATCCATGGGAGCCGCTGCACGTCGAGCGCGGCTTCAACCGCAATGACAACGTCGTCACCTGTTTCGGACTCGAAGGCGGACCCTGCCAGATCGCGGATCAGACCTCGCGCACGGCTCGCGCGCTGGTGGGCAGCATTGGTCTCGGCGTCGAAGCCACCTGGCATCCGAAGACCCACAACTTCGGCGACATCCTGTTGGTGATCTCGCCGGAGCACGTCGATACGATTTGGCACGACCGCTGGACCAAGGATCAGATTCGCAATCGAATCCAGGAG
This sequence comes from Binataceae bacterium (SeqCode), assembly GCA_035624865.1. GTDB lineage: Bacteria > Desulfobacterota > Binatia > Binatales > Binataceae > JASHZA01. The sequence continues at coordinate 1,310 of DASPQS010000311.1, forward strand.
ATTACCGCGCGGCCGCTGCGCGAACTCTTGCCGACCGGGGACTACGGCGGTCTCGGGGCCCTGCCCGACCAGGCAAATCAGCGCAAACGCACCGAGGAAGAGCTCAACCGGAAAATTCCGAAGTTCCAGAGCACGAAGAATATCCATATAGTGGTGGCGGGTGGTCCCGCCGGCAAATGGTCGGCGATGTTCGGCGGATGGGCGAGCGGAATCTACGGCTCGATCCCGACCAGCCGCAAAATTGAGGAGGTGCCATGACACTCATCCTTGATCCGACTGACGAGCGCGTGCCGATCCGGCGTTCGCTCTCACCGCGTCCGGCGAAAATCAGCGGCACGGTGGCGTTGCTCGATATCGACAAGGCGCGTGGCGACGTGATGATCGACCAGCTCAAACGCCGCCTCAACGAACGCCTGCCCGGCGTCCAGGTCAAATGCTACCGCAAGCCCACGCCGGCCAAGCCCGCCCCCGACGACGTGCGGCGGCAGATAATGGAGGAAAGCGACTTCGTCATCGAAGCGCTCGCCGATTGAGGGTCGTGCATAACGTGCAGTATGCACGATTCAATCTGGTTCGAAATTAATGGCAAGCCGACCGTAGTCATCGCCACTGACGTCTTCGTCGACGCCGCCGAAGTCCAGTCGAAAGCGCTCGGGCTCCCCGAAGCCCCGCGCATCTTCGTCGCCCATCCGATCCAGGACGCGACCGACCAGGAAATCCGGGCAAAGGCTGACGCGATCGTCGATCAGGTCATCGCGGCGCTGACCCGACATTAGAACACGTGCAGCGCCGGCGTCGCGACGGGGGTGCAAAGTCCCCCGTCACGGCGCTAGGCCTGACTCACCATCCGCATACATTCGCAGACTGCCTGGACGGCCCAGTCTGCGATGTTCATCGTGATTGTTAGCCCTTCTCGTTTGTTGCTAAGTTCACAAGTCCGAGTCGGTGCGTAAGTTGCGGGACGGAATTCGCGATTCCAACGGGGAGCAGCAACCGTGATCGAGAGCATCTTTCACGTCAACATCAATTGCACGAATTTCGAACGCTCGCTCGAGTTCTACAAGACGCTCGGCTTCAAGGTGATTC
>DASPQS010000312.1:0-3300 GCA_035624865.1 Binataceae bacterium (SeqCode)
CACGGCGGCGGCAAGGAACTCGAGGAACCGCTGATCGTGCGGCCCACTTCCGAGACCATCATCAACCACATGTTCGCGCAGTGGATTCATTCGCATCGCGACCTGCCGCTGATGGTCAACCAGTGGTGCAACGTCGTGCGATGGGAATTGCGCACGCGCCCGTTCCTGCGCACCTCGGAGTTTCTGTGGCAGGAGGGCCATACCGCGCACGCGACGCGCGAGGAGGCTGAGCGCGAGACGCTGACGATGCTCGAGGTCTACCGCGGCTTCGTCGAGGACTACCTCTCTATCCCGCTGGTCTACGGGCGCAAGAGCGCGGCCGAACGTTTCCCCGGCGCCGAAGAGACCTACACGATCGAAGGGCTGATGCCCGACGGACGCGCGCTGCAATGCGGAACGTCGCACTACCTCGGCCAGAATTTTGCGAAGGCCTTCGAGATTCGCTTCCTCGACGAGACCAACCAGTTGCAGCATCCGCATCAGACGAGTTGGGGCGTTTCGACGCGATTGCTCGGCGCGATTATCATGACCCACGGCGACGACCAGGGACTGCGGCTGCCGCCGGCGGTCGCCTCGACCCAGGTCGTGATCGTGCCGATCTGGCGCAAGGCCGAGGAGGGCGAAAACGTTCTGACCGCGGCGCGCTCGATGCGGCATTCGCTCGAGCAGGCCGGGATTCGCGTCAGGCTCGACGATCGCGAAGGGCTGACGCCCGGATTCAAGTTCAACGACTGGGAGATGCGCGGCGTGCCGCTGCGTATCGAGATCGGGCCGCGCGACGTCGCTACGGGCCAGGTCGTGATGGCGCGGCGAGATATCGCAGGCCCCGCCGGCAAATCCAAGGCGCCGATCGCGAACGCGGCCGCGGAATCAACCACGCTGCTCGCCGAGATTCAGAAAAACCTGTATCGGCAGGCCAAGGCCGTGGCCGACCAGAATACGCGGCGTTTCGACGACTACGCGAATTTGCGCGCCCAGATGGAGGGTGAGGGCGGCGGCGGCCTCGCGGATATTCACTGGTGCGGCAATCCCGATTGCGAGACCAGGATTCGCGAGGAGACGCGCGCGACCTGCCGCGCGATTCCGCTTAATCAGGACGGCGCGCCCGGCAAATGCATCGTCTGCGGCGAATCGGCGAAGGAACGGGCATTCTTCGCGAAGGCGTATTGAATATTGTTTGCGCCGCCTGCCGAGCAAAATTCCGAGACAGGTCAGTTGCGATTGGCGAGCTTCGCTTCCAGCGCTGCCAGGCGTTCACGTATCTCGAGGACTTCGTCCAGGCGTTTGTTGGTGTATGCGAGGCCTTGCCGCATTTCCCCACGCAGCGATTCCATCTCACCGCGCACGGAACCAATTTCACCGCGCACGGAACCAATTTCACCACGCACGGAACCAATTTCACCACGCAGGCTCTCGTGGCTCTGCCGCATTTCGCCCCGCAACGATTCCATTTCGTTTCGGGATGAAGCGAAGCCTTCCTCCATGCGTTTCTCAAGGGAACGAATTTCCGTCTTGAGGCCGCTGATTTCTCCGCTCATCTTTTCCAGTTGCGGAGCGATGATGTCCTGGAAAAGCTGCTTGAGAGTGTCGTATGTGCCCTTAAGCGCCATCTGCAATTCACTCTAGTCAGCCGCCTGCTCTCGCGCCATCCCTACCCGAACTTGTACGCGATCTTCATCGCCGCGCGGACTTCCTCCATCGTCGCCCGCGCCAGTTCGCGACCGCGCCGCGTTCCCTCCATGATTATCTCGTACACCCGCTTCGGATTCGCCGCGTACTCGGCGCGCCGCTCGCGGATCGGCGTCAGGAAATGGTTGAGCGCATCGTAAAGCCGCTGCTTCACCTCGACATCGCCGACCGTGCCCTTGCGATAGCGCTCCTTCAACTCCTCGACCTCGGCTTTGTTGGGGTTGAAGACGTCGTGGTAGATGAAGACCGGGTTGTCCTCGACCGTCCCGGGATCCGTCGGATGAATCCGCTTGGGATCGGTGAACATCGACATCACGCGCTTGCGCACGGCCTCGGGCGAATCGCCCAGGTAGATGCAATTGCCGAGCGACTTCGACATCTTGGCGCCGCCGTCGGTGCCCGGCAGCCGCGCCATCGCGCCCAGCATCGCCTTCGGCTCGATCAGGACCTTGGCGTATAGCCGGTTGAAGCGCCGCACGATTTCGCGCGCCTGCTCGATCATCGGGAGCTGATCCTCTCCCACCGGCACCAGGTCGGCCTTGAAGATCGTGATATCCGCGGCCTGCGAGATCGGATACGACCAGAAGCCGACGGGCACGCCCTTGACGAAATTACGCTGCTTGATCTCCTCCTTCACGGTGGGGTTGCGCTCGAGTGTCGCCACCGTGACCAGGTTCATGAAGTAAATCGTCAGCTCGGCCAGTTCCGGGATCATCGATTGCACGACAATCTTCGTCTTCTCCGGGTCGATCCCAACGGCCAGGTAATCGAGCGCGACCTCGAAGATATTCGCCTCGAGCATCTCGGGATGCTCGAAGTTGTCGGTCAGCGCCTGCACGTCCGCGATCAGGACGTAGGTGTCGTACTCATGCTGGAGCTTGACCCGGTTTTGCAGCGATCCCACGTAATGGCCCAGGTGGAGCTGTCCGGTGGGCCGGTCTCCGGTCAGAATTCGCTTGATCATCAGTCGCTTGAATTCAGCAGTTTATGCAATTGGCGGAGGTCCGCGACGATCTCCTTCATCTCCGGACCCGGCTCGGTCTCAAGACACATCGGCAGTCCCGCAAAGCGCGGATCGTTGATCAGCCGGCGGAAGGCCTCGAGTCCGAGATGGCCCTTGCCGATATGCTCGTGGCGATCCACCCGCGAATGGAACGGCTTGAGCGAATCGTTGATGTGAAACGCGACCAGCCGCTTGAGACCGATATGCTTGTCGAGTTCGGCGAAGGTGCGCTCGTAGCCCTCGTCGCTACGCAAATCGTAGCCGGCGGCAAACGCATGCTCGGTGTCGAAACAGAGCCGCAGGCGCTCGTTTTCCTTGACCGCGTCGAAGATCGCGCCCATCTGCTCGAATTTGTAGCCCAGGTTGCTGCCCTGTCCGGCGGTGATCTCGAGCGCAACCCTGGTCTTGAAACCGGCGCACGCCTTATGCGCCTCGTCGATCGAATGCGCGATCGTTTTGATCCCGGCCTCCTCGCCAGAGCCGACGTGCGAGCCCGGATGCGCAATCAGATAGGGCACGCCGAGCAGTTCGCAACGTTCCAACTCGTCGATAAAGCCGGCGACCGATCGCTTGCGCAGCTTCTCGTCGGGCGCCCCGAGATTGAGCAG
>DASPQS010000313.1:0-2272 GCA_035624865.1 Binataceae bacterium (SeqCode)
GGCGAAGGTGCCGGCGACCCCGCTCGCGTAGAGCAGTGTGAACAAGAGCACCGATATCCAGAAACCGATCATTACACTGCCGCCCTGAACGGTCTGGGCCGCGGCAGCCTGCGGGTACATCTCAAACCTCATCGCGACGAAGTAGATCAGCGCGCCGACCGCGCATGCGCGACTGTTCAGGTAAATCCCGACGCCCAAACCTAAAAATAGCAAGGCTCCGCCAAAGCCCGTCAGATTGAATGCCGGTACGAAGGCGATCAACATCGAACCGAGGCCGCTGAGCAGGGCCCCGGCCGCTCCCCCCAACGCCATCCATCGCGCCGTCTTACGGTCGATCATTGCCCTTTCATCCTCCGGCGATGCGCCTTTCCGGCGCCAGCGCGCAATTGATATATTTCGCGCTTGCATCGTATTCTGCCACGATATTCTTGGTTTCAGGAGACGGTTTGGTTGATGGGGCTTAAGGAAAACATCGATCGCATGCAGCAACTGTCCCGCCAGGCTGACCTCGGCGGCGGTGAGGATCGGCTCAAACGTCAGCGCGAGGCCGGCCGCATGACCGCGCGCGAGCGAGTCGAATTCCTGCTTGATCGCGGCTCGTTCGTCGAAATGGACAAGTTCAAGACCCATCGCGCCACCGACTTCGGGATGGCCGATCGCAAAATCCCTGGCGACGGCGTCGTCACCGGATTCGGAACCGTCGACGGACGTCAGGTCTGCGTCTTCTCGCAGGATTTCACCGTATTCGGCGGCAGCCTCTCCGGCGCCTTCGCCGAAAAGGTCTGCAAGGTGATGGACCTCGCGACCAAGGTCGGATGCCCCGTGATCGGACTCAACGATTCGGGCGGAGCCCGGATCCAGGAGGGCGTGGTCTCGCTCGCCGGCTACGCGGAGATCTTTTTGCGCAACGTCCTCTCCTCGGGCGTCGTCCCGCAGATCTCCGCGATAATGGGGCCCTGCGCCGGCGGCGCCGTCTACTCCCCCGCGATGACCGACTTTATCGTGATGGTGCGCGACACCTCCTACATGTTCATCACCGGGCCGGACGTGATTAAGGCCACCACCCACGAAGAAGTCACGATGCAGGATCTCGGCGGCGCCGACACCCATTCGACCAAGTCCGGCGTATGCCACCTCGAGGCCGAGGACGACGAGAACGCGCTGCTCGTGATTCGCGAACTGCTCTCCTTTTTGCCGCCCAACAACGTCGAGGATCCGCCATTTCGCCCCAACGGCGACGATCCGAACCGGCGCGACGAAGCCCTCGACTCGATCGTCCCCGAGAATCCCAACAAGCCTTACGACATGCGCGACATCATCCTGCGCGTCGTCGATGAGGGCCATTGGCTCGAGGTGCAGAAGGACTGGGCCCAGAACATCCTGATCGGCTTCGCCCGGCTGGGCGGATATTCGGTTGGAATCGTCGCCAATCAGCCGGCCTACCTCGCCGGTTGCCTCGACATCGACGCGTCGATCAAGGCCGCGCGCTTCGTGCGCTTTTGCGATTGCTTCAATATCCCGCTCATCACGTTTGTCGACGTGCCGGGCTTTCTCCCCGGAACCGCGCAGGAATTCAGCGGCATCATCCGTCATGGCGCGAAGCTGCTCTACGCTTACTGCGAGGCGACCGTGCCTAAAATCACCGTGATTACCCGCAAGGCCTACGGCGGCGCCTACGACGTGATGTCCTCCAAGCATATCCGCGGCGATTTCAATTTCGCCTATCCAAGCGCCGAGATCGCCGTGATGGGCCCCGACGGGGCGGTCAATATCGTATTTCGCAACGAGATCGCGAAGGCGAAGGACGCGGTCGCGGAGAAAAACCGGCTGGTTGACGAGTACCGGCGGACTTTCGCCAACCCGTTTAAGGCCGCCGAGTTGGGCTACATAGATGAGATCCTGATGCCGCACGACACGCGGCCGCGGCTTATCGGCTCGCTCAAGGCGCTCGAAAACAAGCGCGAGAAGAATCCGCCGCGCAAACACGGGAACATTCCACTTTAGTGGCCTTCCGCCCGCCGCCGCTCCTTCGAGCTTTTCTACAATGGTGACGGCATTTTTCACCCGACCGGCGAGCCGGCAGCGCGAGACAGGAGGGACAGTTGCAGTCGAATTTCAGAGGGTCTGATGTTTAAGCGGATATTGATTGCCAATCGCGGCGAAATTGCTGTGCGGGTGATTCGCGCGTGCCGCGAGTTGGGCGTCGAGACTGTCGCGGTCTTTTCGGAGGCCGACCGCGCGGCTTTGCATGTGCTTGAGGCCGACTACGCGG
>DASPQS010000314.1:0-4489 GCA_035624865.1 Binataceae bacterium (SeqCode)
CTGCTTGGCCACGAGCAGTCAGGGCAGATCGCGGCGGTAGGTTTCGAGCTTTACACCGAGATGATGGAGGAGGCGATTCGCGAATTGCGCGGGGAGCCGCAGCGTCACGACTTCGAGCCCGAGTTGCGCCTGGGAGTGCCGGCTTATGTCCCGGACAGTTTCGTCCCGGACGAAAACGAGCGCCTCGTGCTCTACCGCCGGATGGCGCGCGCAGCGGCGCGGGCGGATCTCGACGAAATTCGCGACGAGATGCGCGACCGCTTCGGCCCCGTGCCGACACTGATCGAGAACCTGATCGCTGCGATGAATGTGCGCCGGCAGATGAAGGAACTCATGATTCTCAGCGCGCTGCTCAAGGGGGATCAAATGGAGATCCGGTTCCATCCCGACGCGCCCGTGGACACCCAGGCGCTCGCTGCCCTCGCCGCCGCGAACCGCGAGACGATGCGGCTCACGCCGTCTTATCAGGTTATCGTGCGGCTCAAGACCGGCGATTATGAGCAGCTCTTCGTCCAGATCGACGGTATCTTGCAGGCGCTGGCAGCCTGTGAAAAGTTGGAAAGCCAGCCGATCCGGCCCACTGGAGCGGTCCTCAACTGAAGCCGATGAGAAGCCCGGAATTCACCATCCGACCGAGCGCGCCGGCGGCGGCGATCGTCGCCTTGGTGATGCTCGGCGCCGCCGGGTGCAGCACGATTTCGTCGATCAGGATGCCGTGGTCGCATACCTCACAACCCGTCGTCGCCAGAACAGCCCCGCCTCCGCCGCCTGCGGCCGCACCCGCACCCGCACCGGCGATCGAGACAACCCCCTCCGCGCCTTCCGCGTCGGCAGCTGACACCGGAGAAACCATCGATCGAGTCCTCGCCACGGTGGACGGTAATCCCATTACTTCGCGCGACGTCAAGTCTTTCACCGCCAGCCACCCAGGCGGGGCCGCCGGCATGGCTCAACTCAACGGCGGCGCGCCGCCAAGCGATCCCCAGGAGATCCTTCAGGCGCTGATTACCGAAGTGATGCTCGACAACGAGGCGCTCAAATTCGTCGGCAAGCTCGATGAGAGTGAAGTCGACCACTATATCCAGAATGTTGAAGAACGCAACCACATGACGGACGAACAGTTGCGCGCACAGCTCCAGTCCCAGGGTGTAAGCTACGACGCCTTTCGCGCGAATGTTCGCCGGCAGGTCGCGACCATGACTATGATCGACCGCGAAGTTCGCCAGAAAATCGTGATTCCAGACTCCGAGATAGAAGCCTATTACAAGGCGCATCCGGACGAGTTCACGCTCACCGATGAACGCTACCGCCTGGCGCAGATCCTGATCGCGGTGCCGGCGGCCGCCTCGCCCGATCAGATTGCCGAAGCGCAGAAGAAGGCCGAGGACGTCCACAAGCAGCTGGAAAAGGGTGCCGACTTTGGGGATCTCGCTCGCCAGTACTCGGATGACGACTCCAAGACCAAGGGCGGCGAGCTCGGCGACTTTGCGCCGAGCGAGCTCAATGATGAGATCGCGGCGGCAATCGCCGGCCTCAAAGCCGGTGAAATCTCAAAGGTGGTGCGCACCAAATATGGCTTTCACGTCGTCAAGGTCGAAGAACATCGGCGGCCCGGAGTGCAGCCGCTCGACGATGTCAAAAACTTCATCCGCGACAAGCTGATGACCGAGCAGGCCAAAGCCAAGTTCCAGACCTGGATCGACCAGGATCTGAAGCGGCGCCATATGGTCGAAATAGCGGACTAGCGGAGCGTCATCACGTGATCGCATCGCTCCCGCTTCAATTACCCTACAGAAGTCCATGGCGGCATTGAGAAAGACCTCGCTCATCGCGGTGACGATGGGCGATCCCGCGGGCGTTGGTCCCGAGGTCATTCTCAAGGCCGCGGCTGCGCGGGCGCGGCGCCCCGGCGCGCCAAGTCTGGTCGTAATCGGCGATCCGGACGTAATGGAACGGGCTGCCAAGGGCCAGCGCGGCGTTCCGCGGCTGTGCCAATGGTCTCCCGGCGATGCTGCGATTCCTCTCGCGAACGGGATCGGCCTGCTCGAATGCGTCAGGATGGGAAGCCGGGCCCCCGCTCCGGGCCGACCGAATATCACCGGCGGCCAAGCCTCCTTTGATTGCGTCGTGAGCGGAGCCCGGATGGCGCTCAAGGGAGAAGTCGATGGATTGGTCACCGCTCCGATCAGCAAGGAGTGGTGGCATCGCGCCGGCCACGATTTTCCGGGCCACTCGGAACTTCTGGCGAAGCTCGCCCGCACCCCGACGTGGCGGATGATGTTCGGCGGCGGCCAACTTCGCATCGCGCTGGTCACCGTCCACATCGGACTCGCCGAGGTGGCCCCGGCACTGACGCGAGATCGGGTTTTCCAAACCATCCGGCTGCTCGCAGATCACTTGAAGGACCAGCTCGGATGCAGCCGTCCGCGAATTTCGGTGCTGGGCCTGAACCCGCACGCGGGCGAGAATGGGCTGTTTGGTCAGGAAGAGATCAAGATCATCGCTCCCGCGATTGCACGCGCTCGCCGCGAGGGTATCGAGGCCAACGGCCCGATCGCACCCGACACCGCGTTTATCCGCCAGGGTGGGGGCTTCAGGTTCGACGGCGCAGTCGCGATGTATCATGACCAGGGGCTGATCGCGCTGAAGACGCTTGAGTTCGACCGTGCCGTCAATATCACTCTTGGCCTGCCTTTCGTGCGCACTTCCCCGGATCACGGCACTGCCTTCGATATCGCCGGGCGCGGATTGGCAAGCGGCAACAGCATGGCCGCGGCGATCGAATATGCCGCGTCCGCGGCGCAAACGCGTCGGACCAATGGGCGCCGGGCCGCATGAATGCCCCGGCGCCGAACCGGATGATGGAACGATGGACCGCATAATCATCAAGGGCGCACGCGAACACAATCTCAAGAATATCGACATCGAGATTCCGCGCGGCCAGCTCGTCGTGATCACCGGACTCTCGGGTTCGGGTAAATCCTCGCTGGCGTTCGACACCATTTACGCCGAGGGGCAGCGCCGCTACGTCGAATCGCTGTCCGCGTATGCTCGCCAATTCCTTGAACAGATGGAGAAGCCGGACGTCGATTCGATCGAAGGCCTCTCGCCCGCGATCTCGATCGAGCAGAAAACAACCTCGCGCAATCCGCGTTCGACGGTCGCCACCATAACCGAAATCTACGACTATCTCCGGCTGCTCTTCGCGCGCGCCGGCCATGCTTTCTGTTACAACTGCGGGCGCGAAATCACGCAGCAGAGCGTGCAACAGATCGTCGACCGCATCATGGCCTGGCCCGAGGGCACCCGCCTGCACGTGCTTGCGCCGATCGTGCGCGACCGCAAGGGCGAATACAAGAAAGAGCTGAGCGACCTGCGCCGTGCGGGTTTCGTGCGCGTGAAAATCGACGGCAAACTGCTCGAACTCGGCGACGAAATCACCCTTAACAAGAACCAGCGCCACACCATCGAAGTGATGGTCGATCGGCTCGCGATCCGCTCGGGCATCGAAAAGCGCCTCGCCGATTCACTCGAGGTCGCCTTCAAGTATGGCGAGGATCTGCTCAAGATCGAGCGGCTCGATGGTGCCAGCGCCAAGGGCGCTGAGATTTATTTCAGCCAGCGTTTCGCCTGCGTCGAATGCGGCATCTCATACCCGGAGATCACCCCGCGCATGTTCTCGTTCAACAGTCCGCACGGTGCCTGCGCGGAATGCTCAGGCATCGGGTCGATCATGTACTTCGACCCCGAGCTGGTGCTTCAGAACGAGGATCTGAGCATTGCCGACGGAGCAATCGCTCCCTGGGCGTCGATCAACTACGTACAGCCGATGCTCGAATCGCTCGCGGCACATTACAATTTCACCCTTGATACACCGTGGAAATTGATCCCGGCCAAGGTGCGCAAAGCGATCTTGAACGGCTCCGGCGACGAGGAAATCGAGTTCAGCTACCAGCGCGGCGAACATCGCCACGGTTACGCCCGGCCGTTCGAAGGCGTGCTCACCTGGCTCGACCGCCGCTACAAGGAGACCGAATCGGAGAACATCCGCGAGGTGCTGGAAGCGTACATGAACATGCGGCCGTGCCCGACCTGCAAGGGAACGCGGCTCAAGAAGGAAAGCCTGTTCGTGCGCTTCAACGGGCGATCGATCAGTGAAGTCACGGCGATGTCGATCAAGCAGGCCCTGGCATTTTTCGACCAGCCCAAGATGACCGCGCAGGAAGCCGAGATCGCGCGGCTCGTTCTCAAGGAAATTCGTGAACGCTTGAGCTTCCTCGCGGGTGTAGGGCTCGATTACCTCACGCTCGACCGCACTTCCGGCAGCCTCTCCGGCGGCGAGGGCCAGCGCATTCGGCTCGCGACGCAAATCGGCTCGAGCCTGGTGGGTGTGCTCTACATCCTGGACGAGCCGTCGATCGGATTACACCAGCGCGACAATCAGCGGCTGCTGGCGACGCTCAAGCGCCTCCAGCAACTAGGCAACTCG